>NZ_JAGYWV010000022.1:6862-13715 GCF_019279065.1 Psychrobacter sp. BF1 | reverse complement strand
GATCTAAACCCCATTGAAAAGAAATGGGCTCAAGCTAAGTTTCTACGCCAAGGGTGGATGGAGAATAATCTGCCTAAGCTATTTCAGGATATGGGCTGTATTTATTTTATTGTGAACTGACTATATATGTATTATAATAAATATATAATCTAATAAATATTAGATGGAGCGGTTATGTACATCAATAAAGCAGACTCTGATAAGAAAGTTAGAGATTCAATTGTTAATACTGCGATACTTTTGAGACAGTGTGCTGTCACATGTTCTTGTGGCGCTCCAGCACCTCCTATTCAGCAAAAAGGGAACAAGTATCAATGTATTATATGCTACAGAAAGATTCGTCGTAATGATTATAATTTAGGGTATAGAAATAGAGATAGCAACTCAATCGCATTACCTAAAATATCCAGTCAAATTCTTGATATTAATTATTACAATGATGCTATCAGTCTATTAAAGGAAGAGTATATAAAGAATAAACTAAAGTATAAAATACTAACGATATTCTATAAGTTAACTGTATGAATATTAGATTACGAGTGTAAAAAAATATTTTTTTAGACTAAAATAGGATGTGATAAACATGAGCATGATTAGTGTTTTTTTTGCAAGTATAGATAAGGAATGGGATGAAGAAATCTCAATATATACCTTTGATGTGTATCACTTTTCTGGATGGATAAATTCTTCAACTGAGGTTGATGAAGGCAGCCCTCAAGGTATTGTTGCAGTATATAAAAAAAAGAAGTTTTTTTTACCAATAATTAAAAGAGTTATTGATGATGAATATTGGGATGCTATCTCTCCATATGGCTATGGTGGCCCAGTAATAGATACTTCTTTAAGTAATTATGAAATAGATATGATTTTAGAGGAAATAAAAATATTTCTTTACGAGGAAGGCTGTGTTTCTTTATTTATTAGATTAAATCCAATTCTGAATAAAGAATGGTGCAGTAGTATTGGCACCTCAGTAACCCATGGACTTACTTTAATGTGCGATTTATCTAAATCTGAGGAGGAACATTGGGAAGAAACTCAGAAGCAACATCGTAGAGGTATTATGAAATCTTTAAACAACAATGTAGTTGCTAAAATTGAAGATTTTACTGAAGAGCGAATTACTGTATTCTCAAGTATTTATAAAGAGACTATGACAAAAGTTGGAGCCACTGATTACTATTTTTTTGACGATAGCTATCTTCATAAATTATCCAAAAGTATTCAGAATAGACTGATATTAGTGACTGCTTATAAAAATGATAACGCCATCGCATCTTCCTTATTTACCATTTGCAAAGAGTCTGGGATTATGCACTTCTATTTGGGTGGCACGCTTAATGAATATAGAAATCTACAACCCTCTAAATTGATCACTCACATTGCTAGAGGATGGGGTAGAGAGGAAGGCTATAAAGCATTACACTTTGGTGGTGGTTTAGGCTGTAATTCAGATTCTTTATATAAATATAAAAAAGGATTCAGCTCTGAAGAGCTGGAGTTTAAAACTTGGAGATTAATTATTAACTTAGAAAAGTACAAAAATTTAGTAATAGCTAATAATAGGTTGGCTGAAGCTGAAGCTGAAGCTGAATTGGAATCGGGATTTTTCCCGTCATATAGATATACTCCTGTAAAAGTATAGCCAACCTAACTAAATAGAAGAATGTAATCAAATATTGGATTAAGCAAGTCCTAGAAGAGGTTCAAATATGAGTCATGTAGCGTCCTTAGAAATTCAAAGCAATCTTCCAACTGATGCAGCCAAAGAGGTTCACGATTTAGCACTTTTATATAGACAGGAAACGGAAAGCTCTAGGAAGCTTGCTCCCGCTATTGTTGAATGTCTCTTAGAGAGCAAGCTACTCAGGATAGGATTACCAAAATTTTTAGGAGGGTGGGAAGATAATCCTGTAGAGGCTCTGAAAGTTTATGAATTATTAGCGAGTGCTGAAGCTTCAGTTGCTTGGATTGTGTGGAACAATCACTTGTCCTGTACTTTTGGACGTTACTTGAATGAAGTTAGCATGAAAGAAGTGTATAACAACCCATCTCATGTTTATGCGAACTCAGCACGTCCTGAGGGCATCGCTAAAATCGTTTCTGGAGGTTATATAGTATCTGGACGATGGACTTTAGTATCTGGATGTGAGTTAGCCGATTGGTTTGTTCTACGCTGTTTAGTAACTTCAGAAGAGACACCGAAGAATCTTCATCAAGGAGCAAACTTAAGACTTTTTTTTATTCCCAAGAAAGGCGTCAAGATAATTGATACATGGGATGTAGGTGGATTAAATGGTACAGGCAGTCATGATGTAGCGATAGAAGGTATATTTGTAAAAGAAGCGTATGCTGTGAATTTTGATAGTGCAGTGGCTATCGATAATGCATATAGCCGCTTACCTATTGGTTGTATCAACTCAGCTGGTTGTGCTGCTATGGCTTTAGGTGTTTTGAAAGCAGCGATGGAAGATTTAATTCAGATGTGTTTAGACAGAACCACGCCTGGTACAAATCCAGATCTACGCGATCGTGCAAATGTGCAAGCAGCTATAGCAAAAAGTAAGACTTTATTGGCGTCTAAACGTTTACAGTTACATAGTAGCGTGGCAGAGTTATGGGAAGAAGCACAAAATGAAAATACTTATACAGATGAGCAACTTGCTAATGTATGGGCGGCGTCATGTGCAGCTGCAAGTGATGCAAGAGCTATGGTATCAGAGATTTATGCTGTTGCAGGGACTGCTTCATTATATAAAAAATATAAAATAGAAAGAGCACATAGAGATATTCACGCTATTTTACAACATGGAATTGTCCAACCACATTGGATGAACCAAGCTGCAATGGCTTACGTTGGATTGACACCAAATGGTGCAATGTTTAGAAAATAGAAAGTTGGTTTTCATAGTAGATGTTGCTAATGTTTAGCATAAACGAGGATACAGGGTTAAAAGAAAACATTTTATCGGTCATAGAATCTTAAGCCTTATTGATACATATATTAATAAGGCATTATAGAAAATTATAGTCAACAATATCAGGTGTTTAAATATTGAATATGATGATGAGGACAACGATATCCGTAATGAGTATGCAATAGACTTAACTTTAATTAATGATATTCAGAAGAAAATTATAAGCCAAATTTAAACAGCTTATCTCAAACTGTGATTAACTGAGCTATCAAGTTCTTTTCTTCATACTTAGTATATAACAAAATTAGTACCTCCCATATCATGTAACTATTTCTTCAGACTGTTTTTCATCTAGCCTTAATATATAATTTTATCTTATGGCTATTTATTTTTTAATAAAGTTTAGATCAGCATTATAGAGCGGTAAGGAGATTTGCCTGTAACCATACGTATTAGACAGTCTTTGCACTTATTTATGAAAGCTAGTGACTTGAGCACAGCTCTCTCCTTGCACTCAGACAAATCTGTACTTTTCTACATCCTCGCTCATATCCATGATAATCGAGCACTTGGTCTTAGTGCCTGGCATAAGAATACCTTTATTCCAGTTGCAGAATATAGCTCCATTACTGTTGTTATTATTAAATTAATTTAGCGTAAAAAGTAGCTTTTCGTATAAAGCACCAATTAAAGTTGGTGCTCTTTTTTATTTGCTAATTATTACTATCAATACAAGGTTTGCCTATTACTGCATAACCGTAAGCTCTAAGAGTTTAAAAATCAAAGCCTTTTTCATTAATGTGAATAGTGGGGTATCTTTGCTGCGTAAAGCTATCTAGATTACTCTGTTAATCCGCTCCTTTAATCAGATACCCTTTTGGATACTCTGAGACCTTTTTTTTGACTAATACTAATGCGTCTTAAAGCTTGAATTACTACAGCCTAAACCAAGTATACAATCATAAATGTAATTGTCTGAAAACAGTTATAGGTCTTTGATAACTTTTTATTAAGTATCTTAGTTGGGCTTCATTTCTGTGTATTTCAGACACCAAATTCTGCTGCTAATTATCAATACTACTGATGTTTAGTTCATAAAGAATGGCAGTATCCGTTATAGTCGTGCTGTCTTTAATACTAAGCAGTACTTGCTTGTGACATTTGATTGAGTAAGTCATTGTTTATCTAATTAAAAATAGTTGTTATAAGTACTATATTGGGTTTATCTAAGGTTTAAGTTATTTTTATGTAAAAAAATATTGATTAATATTTTACCTTTTATCTGATTGTTGCGCCTTTTATCAGAATTATAAAGCCTTATTATGATAATAGATGATAATAGAACATTAGTTTATAAGCTAATGTAGCTAACTTTACTAATTCTATAATAGACATGTCTTGTTTAAGCGAAATCTAATATAAGTTATTGATATTAACAATCTTTATATAAAAATCTTAGGATTACTATGCTTGTACCAGTAATCGGCTTACTAATATATTAAAAATAATTTTATAACATATATTATAAGGTCAGGATCGGCTTTTTAGATATCATTTTTTGAGAGTAGATAATATGCACAGTAAAGCTATTTTATTATTAGCAACCTTATTTATGGTGTCTGGCGTAATAGGGTGCCAATCTATAAAAAGTCATGATTCTTTACCTACTAATAATGATATTCGTATAGTTAAGCAAGTTGAATGGGATAAAACTGGAAAACCCTTTACTATTCTTAATGATGCTGATTTAAATAACAATGAATCTAGAGTTGTTTTTGTTCGTGCCTATGATCAAGATTCGCTACAGACAAGTGTCAATGTCGGCATTGATAACCTTTTTCAAGTGAGTCTGCAACCTGGTCAGTTCTCTCAAGCAGTTACTTGTAGTGGCGTTCATAGTATAAGTGCTGAAGTGACAGGTAAAAAAAATAATCGACTTACCGATAGTAATTCTAAACAGAAGCTCGTTGGTCAAATTACTTATTATTATTTAGTCGATGTTAATGATGCAGGCCAAGCTAGCATCAGCCTAATGACTCGTGACCAAGCACTTACTGTTCTTAACAACCCTGAGTATCAATCTCAAGAACAGACCCATCAAATTAGTCGAGTTGCTGATAGCTGTGTAGTTGAGACACCGCAATCAACATCCTTGAGCGCGCCGCAGTTGACACCTTTAGTGAAACCAAAATTGATACCTGTGATTGCAGTAATTCCTAAAATAGATGACAGCATTGTAATCAATGCACCAATCAAACTAGATGTCCTTTTTGACCTTAATAGTGCCAATATTCAAGTTAATGATAACCAGCGCCTAGAATCGATAGCTGAGTTTATGCAGCTCAACACAGATAGGAGTGCAGTGCTAGAAGGTCATACAGATAATCTCGGTGATGCAAGCTATAACCTACGACTGTCAGAAGACCGTGCCAAAGCAGTTAAAACCCTGCTAGTTAACAAATATGGCATTAATGCTAATCGACTGAACACTGTGGGCTACGGTGAAAGTCAGCCTATGGATAATAATAGCACTGCCAAAGGTCGCCATAATAATCGTCGTGTTGTCGCTATTATCAATTAGTGATAAAAGCCAAAATATCTTAAATATATGTTAGTCAATATCCCCACTTTATTTATCTAATTCAATTATCCCACTAATTTTTCAAGGAATATCTATGTCTACTATTACTGTTAAAGTCAATAATCAAACCAAAACTATCGCTGAGCATACTGTTGTAACAAAAGACGGTGTACCTACGATAATTAAAGCTATTAATAAGGTTAATTATGAACTTTTTGATCAATCAATCGGACGTGCTCCCAATCATATTATTACTAAGCGTGTAAATAATGATCTGCATATCTCTTTTGAGGAAGAAGGTATAGAGAGCGATCTAATAATCGAAGGTTTTTACTCAGAAACTGACAGTGCCCTAATTGGTATTGCAGAAGATGGTAGTTATTACTATTACATTCCAGATACGGGTGAGGTGGCTGACTATGTCACTGAGTTGCTAGCTGGGGATGTTGAAGGGCAGGCACTAGGTGGTAATTCACAGGTACTGCCTTGGTGGGTAGGGGCATCATCAGAAGGTTTTAACGCTCTGCCTTGGTTAGTAGGATTGGCAGGTATTGGATTGATTGGTGCGGCATCAGGGGGTAGTAATGATAAGCAAGATGCTCCAAAACCCGACACTACTGCGCCTACTGCCCCAACCTTAGATATCAATGCAGCGGGTACCGAGATCACTGGTAAAACTGAGCCGGGTGCTAAAGTTGAGGTTGATACCAATGGCGATGGCAAACCTGACTACACAGTAACAGCTGATGCTAATGGCAATTTTGTTGTTGATACTAGCGAAAAGCCATTAACTAATGGCGAGACTATCACAGCTACTGCGACTGATAAAGCAGGTAATGAGAGCGGTCCTACGACGATTGTGGCCGGTGACACTACCGCACCAACTGCCCCTGACAAAGTGGTGGTAGGCAATGGCGATGCCTTCATCACCAATGATGAGATTGATAAAGACGGCAATGTTGATGTGGTTGTAACCTTACCAACAGACGCCAAAGAAGGCGACGTGGTGGTAGTCAATGGTCAAGAGCATCCGATCACCAAAGGCGACCTCACTGCTGGTACTGTAACGGTTAAAGTTCCAGCCCCAACGGAAGGCGGCAAGCTTGACGTTGAAGCCACTATCAAAGATCCAGCTGGCAACACTTCAGCGCCAGTGACTGAAGAAGTGACTCGTGACACCACCGCACCAACTGCCCCTGACAAAGTGGTGGTAGGCAATGGTGATGACTTCATCACCAATGATGAGATTGATAAAGACGGCAATGTTGATGTGGTTGTAACCTTACCAACAGACGCCAAAGAAGGCGACGTGGTGGTAGTCAATGGTCAAGAGCATCCGATCACCAAAGGCGAC
>NZ_JAGYWV010000022.1:5277-6762 GCF_019279065.1 Psychrobacter sp. BF1 | reverse complement strand
CTCACTGCTGGTACTGTAACGGTTAAAGTTCCAGCCCCAACGGAAGGCGGCAAGCTTGACGTTGAAGCCACTATCAAAGATCCAGCTGGCAACACTTCAGCGCCAGTGACTGACACAGTTACTAAAGACACTACCGTGCCTGCAGCTCCTGTTGTTGAGATTAATGACGACGGTACTTCAGTGACTGTGACTGGTGAAGAAGGTGCGACGGTTACCGTCACCACGCCAACGGGTACGATTGAAGGCATCATTGTTGATGGTAGCTTTACTGCCGCGCTTACTCCTGCCTTGAGCAATGGTGAAGAAGTGTCTGCCGTGCAAACGGATGCTGCAGGTAACCCATCATTACCAGGTAAAGACAACGCGACAGACAGCACTGCGCCTGCAGCGCCTGTTGTTGACATCAATGACGACGGTACTTCAGTGACTGTGACTGGTGAAGAAGGTGCGACGGTTACCATCACCACGCCAACGGGTACGATTGAAGGCATCATTGTTGATGGTACATTTACTGCCGCGCTTACTCCTGCCTTGAGCAATAGTGAAGAAGTGTCTGCGGTGCAAACGGATGCTGCAGGTAACCCATCATTACCAGGTAAAGACAACGCGACAGACAGCACTGCGCCTGCAGCGCCTGTTGTTGACATCAATGACGACGGCAGCTCAGTGACTGTGACTGGTGAAGAAGGTGCGACGGTTACCATCACCACGCCAACGGGTACGATTGAAGGCATCATTGTTGATGGCACATTTACTGCCGCGCTTACTCCTGCCTTGAGCAATAGTGAAGAAGTGTCTGCGGTGCAAACGGATGCTGCAGGTAACCCATCATTACCAGGTAAAGACAACGCGACAGACAGCACTGCGCCCGCAGCTCCTGTTGTTGACATCAATGACGACGGTACTTCAGTGACTGTGACTGGTGAAGAAGGTGCGACGGTTACCATCACCACGCCAACGGGTACGATTGAAGGCATCATTGTTGATGGTAGCTTTACTGCCACACTAGATCCTGCCTTGAGCAATGGTGAAGAAGTGTCTGCGGTGCAAACGGATGCTGCAGGTAACCCATCATTACCAGGTAAAGACAACGCGACAGACAGCACAGCGCCTGCAGCCCCAGCGATCGATGCCTTTGATGGCACGACCGTTACTGGTACCGCTGAGCCTGGTAGCACCGTTAACATTTTGGATGAGAATGACGCCATCATTGGCACGGCGACTGCGGATGCGGTAACCGGTGCTTATGAGGTGACCTTAACCACGCCACTTGCCAATGGTGAAGCGATCACCGCGACGGCAACGGATGCGGCTAATAACACCTCAGCTGAATCAGCCCCTAGCACAGCACCTGACACCACAGCGCCTGCAGCCCCAGCGATCGATGCCTTTGATGGCACGACCGTTACTGGTACCGCTGAGCCTGGTAGCACCGTTAACATTTTGGATGAGAATGACGCCATCATTGGCACGGCGACTGCGGAT
>NZ_JAGYWV010000022.1:4204-5177 GCF_019279065.1 Psychrobacter sp. BF1 | reverse complement strand
GCGGTAACCGGTGCTTATGAGGTGACCTTAACCACGCCACTTGCCAATGGTGAAGCGATCACCGCGACGGCAACGGATGCGGCTAATAACACCTCAGCGGAATCAGCCCCTAGCACAGCACCTGACACCACAGCGCCTGCCACGGCACCGACGGTAGTCTTTGAAGATGCCGGTACCGATGGGGTTTATAACGCTGCAGAAGTGGGCGCTGATGGCACCATCACGGCCACCATCAAAGCACCAGCGGATGCATTGATTGGGGACACTCTGACCATCAATGGTACAGATTACACCGTCACCCAAGCTATTATTGATAACGGTCAAGCGGTTGAAGTGGTGCCAGGCACCGACGTGGTTGCAAGCTTAACGGACAAAGCGGGTAACCCAGGTCCAAGCGCAACAGCGACGGCACCAACGGCGGACACTGTGGCACCAACCACGGCACCGACGGTAGTCTTTGAAGATGCCGGTACCGATGGGGTTTATAACGCTGCAGAAGTGGGCGCTGATGGCACCATCACGGCCACCATCAAAGCACCAGCGGATGCGTTGATTGGGGACACTCTGACCATCAATGGTACAGATTACACCGTCACCCAAGCTATTATTGATAACGGTCAAGCGGTTGAAGTGGTGCCAGGCACCGACGTGGTTGCAAGCTTAACGGACAAAGCGGGTAACCCAGGTCCAAGCGCAACAGCGACGGCACCAACGGCGGACACTGTGGCACCAACCACGGCACCGACGGTAGCCTTTGAAGATGCCGGTACCGATGGGGTTTATAACGCTGCAGAAGTGGGCGCTGATGGCACCATCACGGCCACCATCAAAGCACCAGCGGATGCATTGATTGGGGACACTCTGACCATCAATGGTACAGATTACACCGTCACCCAAGCTATTATTGATAACGGTCAAGCGGTTGAAGTGGTGCCAGGCACCGACGTGGTTGCAAGCTTAACGGACAAAGCGG
>NZ_JAGYWV010000022.1:0-4104 GCF_019279065.1 Psychrobacter sp. BF1 | reverse complement strand
TGATAACGGTCAAGCGGTTGAAGTGGTGCCAGGCACCGACGTGGTTGCAAGCTTAACGGACAAAGCGGGTAACCCAGGTCCAAGCGCAACAGCGACGGCACCAACGGCGGACACTGTGGCACCAACCGCCACGATAGCGATTACCGATACTGCACTAAGCATTGGCGAAACTACCCCTGTAACAATCACCTTCTCAGAGGCAGTTAAAGGTCTAGAAATTGCTGACTTTAATATTGAAAATGGTGTTCTATCTAACTTAACCACCAGTGATGGCGGTAAGACTTGGACAGGTACTTTGACGCCAGTGGCCAATATCGAATACCCAACTAACGTCATTAGCTTAGCTGCTGGTACTTATACTGACTTGGCAGGTAATAAGGGTGCTGCAGCTACCAGTGATAACTTCACTGTGGACACCAAAGCGCCAACCGCCATAATAGCGATTACCGATACCGCACTAAGCATTGGCGAAACTACCCCTGTAACGATTACCTTCTCAGAGGCAGTTACAGGTCTAGAAATTGCTGACTTTAATGTTGAAAATGGTGTTCTATCTAACTTAACAACCAGTGATGGCGGTAAGACTTGGACAGGTACTTTGACGCCAGTGGCCAATATCGAAGACACTACTAACGTTATTAGGCTAGTTGCTGGTACTTATACTGACTTGGCAGGTAATAAGGGTGCTGCAGCTACCAGTGATAACTTCACTGTGGACACCAAAGCGCCAACCGCCAACGCCAATATTGCTAGTTACGTAGATAATGTAGGATCTATTCAGAGTACCAGCTCGACTGCACCAACCACTGACGATAGTAATGTTACTTTAAAAGGTACTGTTAGCGGTTTGCAACCTGGTGAGCAGGTCAATGTTTATGGCAATGGTAATTTACTGGGCAAAGCTATCGTCGATGGTACAGGCAACTGGACTTATGACACGGCTACCACTACCGCAGGTGCTACGTACACTGTAAAAGTGGCAGATGCCGCTGGTAACACTAAAGATGGCAGCGGTTCATTAGCGATTAAGTTAGACACGACAGCCCCAACCACCAACGCTACCATCGAAAGCTATATAGATAATGTGGGGTCTATACAAAGTCCCAACTCTAAGGCACCAACCACAGATGACAGTAATGTCACTCTAAAAGGTACAGTAGGCACGCTGCAACCTGATGAACAGGTAAATGTTTATGCCAATGGTAATTTACTGGGCAAAGCTACCGTCGATGGCACAGGCAACTGGACTTATGACACGGCTACCACTACCACAGGTGCTACTTACACTGTAAAAGTGGCAGATGCCGCTGGCAATACTAAAGATGGTAGCAAGTCTTTAGATATTCAGCTAGACAACACGCCGCCTGCTGCTCCAAAAGTAGTCAATACTAATGATGGCTTAGTCTCATATAACGAAGCTATAGACAGCGATGGTGTGATTACTGTTCAAGCTGAGGCGGGTACTAAATCTATCGTTGTCTTTACCAGTGCTAATGGTCAGACGGTCACCAAAGAATTTGCGAATACGGGAGCTGCTCTACCAGTGAAGTTAACCGCTGCAGAAATGG
This sequence comes from Psychrobacter sp. BF1, assembly GCF_019279065.1. Lineage (NCBI taxonomy): Bacteria > Pseudomonadati > Pseudomonadota > Gammaproteobacteria > Moraxellales > Moraxellaceae > Psychrobacter > Psychrobacter sp. BF1. The sequence goes on along the minus strand of NZ_JAGYWV010000022.1, from coordinate 2,536 downwards.
ACCAGTTGCGTGAAGGTAATGTTACAGTAAGTACTACCGTGGTAGATGCGGCAGGTAATACCACGGTGCCAAATAATACCGGTGCGTTCACCATAGATGCCTTACCAGTATTAAGTAAAAATACTTACAATCTAGAGTATTTTGAAAACAGCTTGGTGTCGGACGTTGTGGGCACTATCAAGGCTACTGATAATGTCGGTGGAGGTGTAAGCGAATATAAATTTAAACATTCTAACGGCACTCTATCATCTACTTCAGAAGATGGCGCTTATAGTATTGATAATAATGGTAACGTTAAGCTCACTACAGCAGGTGGTGCTCTGGCTTCTAATAGCAGTGCCCCTTCTAACAATAAGTTTAATGACTATGAAACACCAAGCAATAACTTCAATGGCTATAAAGTGGTAGCGATAGATAACGCAGGTCAAGAGTCAGCGACTGCTTCTACCGTAAACTTTAAAGTCAATAATGTCATTGCTTTCCATAATATTGGTGGTCCAGATGTTAATACGACCACTAGTATTATTCCAACGGCTAATAACGCTCAGGGTGGCCCTGTCACTACCACACAGAGTCAATACTTCACTACTGAAAACGCTGACTTCGTGTATGTTGGGTATACTGAGTCTGGAGAATATTGGAATGGAGGCTTTCCTGTTGAAGGGGGATCTGTTGAAGATACGACGGGTAGAAATAGTACCTTAAATACCGCTGGTGGTAATGACGTAATCAAAATATACCGTGATATACGTGATGGTGGTAAAGTCTTAGCGGGTGCCGGTGATGATACTCTGATAGTAGGAGTAGATATCAATCTGGATGGCATAGTGGATATGGGTACCGGTGATGACGTAGTTGTCGTTGGTCGCCGAATAGGTCGAGCTACTATTGATTTAGGGGAGGGTAATAATTCATTAACTGCCAACCAGATTAATGATTCAGAATCTACAATTACAGCAGGAGCAGGTAATGATATCTTTACCTCTTATGGCCGTATTGAAGGTTATGCGGGTGTTATTGGTATTGGCGCTAAAGATATAATAGTTAATCTAGGCGATGGTAATAACACCATTACTGCATTCGACGATGTCCGCCGCGCTCAGATTACCACTGGTAGTGGCAATGATATATTCCGTATCGATGACACAAATGGCCAATTTAATGATAGAGAACTTGATAACGCCACAGTAAATCTTGGCAATGGCTCTAATACCGTTGAGATATTAGATGGTAATATGACTAGCTCTACAATTACTACCGGTAGCGGTAATGACGTATTTAATTTCAGACTTGATGTTGGTAGTTCTTCTACTATTAATACTGGTGCTGGCGATGATACAGTTACTCTTAGCGGTAGTTTACTAGGAGGTTCGACTATTAATTTAGGCGCTGGTAATGATACCTTTATTTATGGAGGCACAACTTTAAACGGCGTGGTTAATGGCGGTGTTGGTATAGATACCATCGAGTTGACGACTACTGATAACGTGTTTACTGGGGGGAATAATAGTCCGACCAACCTAGCATCAGCGAACTTCACTGGTATTGAAGTAATCAAGATGCAAGGAAGCAATGCAGTTGATATTAAGTATTCAGAGCTGTTATCAGATACTACTAATATTGGAGCGTTATTTATTCAAGGTCAAAGCAATGACAAAGTCGATCTCGGTCAAAATAACTGGAATAGTGATACCACCGCAAGTCAACGAAATCTTTTAGATGGTAGTGGTAGCTGGTCGACCAGTAATACTGCAGTAGTTGAAGGCGTCACTTATAATATTTATCATCATAGCGCGGCAGGTATTGACCTCAGCAATGATGTCTATATCCAACAAGGAATTGTGGTCATCTAATCCTTAATAGTCGCTACAGTTAAAAAACGCTTCCAAAAAAGGGGGCGTTTTTTATGGCTATTATTTAGTATTTAAAAGCCGATTATGTCTCAACGGTTGATAATTAACCTTAAACGGTCACAGCCATTTTTAATATTTACTTTGCTACTATCTGCTCTAAATATCTTTTAAAACCAATACTTATATCTGTTATAGTGAGCTATATAATGATCATGAAGTTTTATATACATATCAGTAAACTTAATTAACTCCTATTGTTAGCAATCAGTAGCCTATTTACCTAAGATGGTATAGGAAATTGATTTAATAAATATAAATAATGACGATAGCTGATAGAGTCAATATTTAACTGTTTAATTTTAATTTAAAAAATTCATATATTAATAAAATAAAAAAATCTATTAATATTAGTAATAAAAAGTTTATAGTCTATAAATACTTTCTAAATAGATAACAAGTTTAAATAAGTAATCTATTTATCTAATACCGCTATTGTTTTTATAGTAGGGTGGCTAATTTAATAGCACTAACATAAAGTAAAACAATAAAATAGTAACTATAGTCAGTTCTTTTTAAATAAGATACAATCGTTTTAAAACAAACGAAATGGCAGAATAACAAATGACCTATTCAGCAGATTTTCGAGCACAAGTGATTAAAAGTGTCAAAAGCAAAGACATGAG
>NZ_JAGYWV010000021.1:0-18114 GCF_019279065.1 Psychrobacter sp. BF1 | reverse complement strand
CATACAATATCATACAATATCATACAATATCATACAATATCATACAAACATTACATATCTACTTATATAAAATTAAGGACAATGACTATGGCACTCACTATTCAACAGGTTCATAACACTGCTGATCAACTGCAAGGGCAAGGTATCAAACCTACTTTAGCCGAAGTGCGTAAGGCGCTGGGTGGTGGATCATTCACGACCATCAGTGAAGCCATGAAGTCTTGGCGTCAGGATAACCAACAAGAAGAGCAGCTAAGACAGGTTGAGCTGCCCAGTGGAATCACTGAGCGCTTACAGACGCTTGGTGCGGATGTATGGCAGACGGCGGTTGATATCGCCAATGATCGCTTGGTTAAAGATCGTGAGGCCTTAGAGGGCATTAAGGCCAAGGCGCAAGCTGAGACAGACGAGGCGCAAGAGGCGGTTAAGACCTTAGAAGGTGAGCAGGCTGATTTGTTGGTGCAACTAGACGAGGTAACGGCCACTGCAGAGACAAAAGCTAAAGCGGCTGAACAGGCGACAGCTGAACGTGATAGGTTTAAGCAGATCTTGGCCGATACTCAGCACCAGTTGGAGCTTGAACGAGCTAAAACAGATGCAGCTCAAGCTCAACTTGCAGATCTGCGTAGTAGCTTTGATCAGCAAGCAAAAGAGCTTAACCTCAATATATCGAGAGTGGCCACGCTTGAGGCTAACGCTGCTAGTGATAAAGCCGAGGTTGCCCGTTTGAGTGCAGAACTTGAAGCGGCTAAGACAGAGTTAAAAGCAGTCACCACTGAGCGCAATGAGATCGCAACCGCTACTGCAGAGGTTAAAGGCGAGTTAAAAGCGATTACCGTTGAACGCGATAAGCTATCAGGACTTCATGAGCAGCTGACGCAACAGCAAGCGACACTAAACACAGATCACCAGCTGCTACTTAAGCAGTATGAGACGATATCGACCAGCTATAGCGCTGAGCAAGAAAAGACTGGCGAACTAATAATAAAGATTGAGAAGATGCAAGCAGCGTTGGATAAAGACTTGGATTAAAAGTAGACGTTGAGTTGTAGATAGCCTCGCTATTTCAGGGAGAGTTTTTAAAGTAAGTAAATATTGACCCAAGCCTTTCCCAAACTCTGTGTAACTTCTTATACCCTATTAGCAAATAGAAGTTACACAAAATCCAGGATGGGCTCCACTATCAGTGTTCATATTGATTATTGAATGGGATCATAGACTATTGAGCATAGATAGTTTTCAGTAGGAACGAGACCATCCCAGATTCTGTGTAACTGACGTTTAGATTAAATACTTACACAAAATTTAGGAAGGTCTCGGGTAATGCGACTTACACAGATTTTTTATGCTCTCTTGGACTCCATGTGAAGGAGATCGTCACATTCTTTACATATAGAAAATAGAGTTCTTTAGCCAGCTGCAATTTCAGATTAACCGATTCGGTAAGCTTTCTGCATTTCCGGAGACAACTTTTTTAGCCAGCTTGAGAGACTGAAGCCTTTTCTATCGGTACTATTTAATTTAGTAAAATACAGATGTTCATCCCAGCGAGGACCGAAATCTACTTCTGCAAGACTTACAAGCTGTTTGTTTCTGCGAAGACGATGCTTTTGATGGTAATCTTCGGCGGGCCAAAAATAACCATTTTGTTCTCCGGCCTCAATCACCTCGGGAGATTTCTCCTTTCCAATCGCTTGAATCAGTTCTTCAGCTACTTGTTTTTGCTCCAGATCAAAAACAAAAAGTATCTGGCGATACTGGCCCTGCTTTCTACCATGAACAGACCATGATTCAAAACTTCCAAGAAGTTCCCTGTAGCTGATTTGGTCTTTATCGTAGATCACTCTGACGACTTCGGCGTGTCCGTTGATGTTGCGGTAACTCGGATCCAGAGTTGATGCTCCAGCGTAGCCAACACGTGTTTGCACTACTCCCTGCGTCCCTCCAAAATTAGAATCCGGTCCCCAAAAGCAACCCATGCCGAAAACCGTTTGACTAAGCTTCCCGATTTTCAATGCTTCTTCGATTGCTTCAGGGGTTGCAAATTCATAGCTTTCAACACCGTCTTCTTTATTTATTTTTAGATCCGACATATTTTTCTCCTAACTTTCAAGAATTGTAGCCACTCCCATTCCTCCCGCCGTGCAAACGACGATAAGGCCACGTTTTCCAGGACCAGCTGAGTGCAGTATCTTTGCTAAAACTCCGACGATCTTAGCGCCAGTAGCCGCAAACGGATGCCCAAGGGCAATGCTACTTCCACGGACATTTAGCTTCGAGCGGTCAATTTTTCCGAGAGGCTCTGATCGTCCCAAACGTGTTTTGCAGTATTCAGCAGACTCCCACGCCTTCATCGTGCAGAGCACTTGTCCAGCGAACGCCTCGTGAATTTCGTAAAAATCAAAATCCTGAAGCTTTAAGCCGTTTCGCTTCAATAATTCACTGACCGCCACAGTTGGAGCCATGAGCAAACCTTCGCCAGCGACGTAATCCACGGCAGAAGTATGAGAATCCACAATCTTGGCCAACAGCGGCCAATTATTCTTTTTAGCCTCTTCTTCGGAAGCCAAAAGAACGGTGGACGAGCCATCCGTGAGTGAACTCGAGTTGCCTGCCGTCAGAGTTCCTTTTTCGGATCGATCAAATGCTGGCTTTAGCTTTGCCAACTTCTCTAAAGTCGTATCGCCACGCATGATTCCATCCGTACTTTTTCCTAAAAATGGAAAAACGAGATCGGCATAAAAGCCGTCTTTGTACGCTTTCGCGGCGTTCAGATGGCTTGCCAGAGCCAGCTCGTCTTGCTCTTGCCGGGAAATTTTCCATTCTTTGACCATCAACTCACAATGTTCACCCATTGACTTCCCTGTTCGCGGTTCAACGACGGCGGGTGGCACGGGTTTTAAATCGCTCGGCCTAAAGCTCAAAAAGATTCTTAGTTTCTCGCCGAGTGTTCTGGCCGAATTCAATGCAACGAGCTTCTGCGAGAACGAACGAGTCACCATAATTGGCAAGTCGCTATTGCTATCCACGCCGCCCGCAATACCGCTCTCGATTTGGTAGCTGGATATTTTGTGTGCGATCTGAATCGTAGTTTCTAAACTGGTACCGCAAGCCCGCTGCACGTTATATGCTGGCGTATTCGGATGTAAGCCAGAAGCCTGAACAACTTCACGCGCAAAGTTCCAGTTGGCCGAACTTTGCATGAGTGCACCCAGAGCCACGTCACCCACGACTTTGCCCTTTAAGTTATATCTTTCGACTAAACTTTTCAGGCTAGCGGTCATAAGCTCTGGCGTGGTGACATCTCGATAGGCAGTCATTGATTTCATAAATGGAATACGGACGCCACCTACGACATAAGTAGTTCTCGTTTTCATAATTTCACCTCCGGCTTTGTGTGCCGTTCAAAAACTTCTCCGACCTTCACGTCGTACGATTCAAAAATGTAGTCTTTGCCAAGCATCTTGGCTTTTTTGTGTTCGGGATGCTTATCCCAAGCATCGAAAGCTTCTCTGGTAAGGAACTCGACAATTAGAACATCTTCACCGTTAGGAGAAGAAAACCGCTCATGGCTTCCGTAACCAGGAATGGCTTCGACAAGCGCGGACATCTCGGCGTATCTTCTTTCAAACTCCCCACCGTGCTCCTTGGCAACACGACTGCGGAAAACTGCTATAATCATTGATCTGACTCCTTACTAAGCTAATTACAATCCTCAAAAAAAAGATCTCGTTATTTCATCGAAGCTTCCAACCACTTGTCGAGATCCTTGAACTTGGGGTTTCTCAGCTTCTTTGTCCCAACCAGTATTGTCGGGAAATTTAACTTTCCAGTAGTATAAAGGGATCGCAGTTCATCAGCTGCCGCGTCGTCTTCGTGAACATCTAAAAAATCAAACTCGATTCCTTTTTCTTTCAAGTACGACTGGTAAATCTTGGTTTTGTGGCAGTCCTTATGACCGAACAGCTTAATCCCCACGACCCCCTCCATTTTCTAAAATTACTCTACAAACTTCAACGACTCCGAGTTGATGCAGAATCGAGCCCCAGAGGGCTCAGGACCATCTGGAAAAACGTGCCCTAAGTGGGCTTCGCACACATTGCATAGCACTTCGATTCTTCGTCCGTAAGTCGTGTCCAGTTCATATTGAATTACGTTGTCGGCGACGGGCTCAGAAAAACTCGGCCAACCTGTTCCCGAATCAAACTTAACGTTCGAATCAAACAGTTCAGTGTCGCAGCCCGCGCAGGCATACCGTCCTGCCTCATAAAATGAACAGAGTTCCCCAGTGTGAGGGCGCTCGGTGCCTTTCTTCCGCATGACATTAAATTGAGCGGGCGTCAGAATTTTTTTCCACTCTTCCTCGCTCTTTTCTACTTTTCTAGGAGGAGCGGGAGTGCCGTTATCGAGATAGTTGTTAATGCTTTCCCAGTTGAACATAAATTTGCTCCTTTATTTTTGGGTTTGTTCTTTAGCTATCAATCCACGCGAAGAAGTCAGTCGCGCTACCAATGAATTTTCCATCCACAAAAACTTGCGGAACAGTTTGAAGGTTGGTTTTTTTCTTCAACTCATCATAAGTCTTGGGATCGTCATCCACGCGAATTTGTTTAAAATCAACTTTTTCAGAAGTTAAGTACTCCTTCACGCGTTTACTAAACGGACAATGGTCTTTTGTGTAGATGACAACGTTCTTAAGTTCTTTCATTTTTTCCTCTTTCGTTTGATTCATGGTTTAATCTCTCTCAAAATGGCACGTGTACCCGTGGGGATTCTTCTTCAAATAGTTTTGGTGATACTCCTCAGCGTCATAAAACTCTTTTTCCAAGGCTACCGTCGTGACCACGGGATTCTCGAAGCGACCGATCTCATTGACCTCATCAATCACGTTTTCGATAATCGCTTTCTGTGCATCGTCACGATAGAACGCTGCCGAGCGATACGAAGTGCCAACATCATTTCCTTGGCGATTCTTCGTAGTCGGATCATGGATTTTGAAAAAGTAATGTAGAATCTCTTCGAGAGATATTTCGTCTTGGTCGTATTCCACGCGAACCGCTTCGGCGTGCCCCGTTTTCCCTGTTATAATATCGGCGTAGGTAGGATCATCAAAATCTCCGCCAGAGTAGCCCACCTTCGTTGACGTCACACCGTCCAGACTCCTAAGGAGGTCTTCGAGACCCCAAAAACACCCTCCGGCAACGATCACATAATCTAGTTTCATAAAGCCTCCTTAGTTTTCATCCACTTACTGATTAGACTGACTTTACAGCATGTAAAATAGATATAATATGTTCAATAGTTCGTATAACATGACCTATTGGACAGTTTACGTAGGAGCTATATATGGATGTTCTCAGTGAAATTTTAGATAAGGTAGAGCTTACTAGCAGCTACTGGTATAGAACCTCATTTGCGGGAGACTGGGGCATCAGCCTCCCGCAGGAAGAGAATCTAGCGAGATTTCACATCGTGACTCATGGCGAGTTTTGGTATGAGGTGCCAAAACTTAAACTTAAAGCATTGGCGGAGCAGGGCGATATTTTGATCTTTTTCAAAGGGATGGAGCACACCATGGCCAGTGCACCAAAAATCAAGGCCGAGCCTGCGGTCGAATTTAGAGCTAAAGCCAACCTCACCGAAGCTCAAGTTTTGGAATACGGTGATCAGAGCAAGCTCAAAGCCAACGTCGTTTGCGGACATTTTTGTTTTAATGGCGGACCCGATCATCCATTCTTAAATTCGCTGCCAAATGTCGTGCATATCAAGAGTGCTGATAACTCCCACTCGCCTTGGCTTGCCATGCTTTTAAGTATTATAGAGCAGGAAGCAAAATCAGGGCTTCCTGGAAGCAACACGTTAGTCAGAAAGCTGACCGAAATTATCTTCGTGCAAGCGTTAAGAATCCACATGTACAAATCCAATAAAAATGCTGGATTCTTCAAACTGATCGAAAATCCGCAACTCAGCAAAACCTTGGAAGCTATTCATCATAGTCTCGATAAAAAATGGGGTCTTGACGATCTCGCCGGGATTGCGGGGATGTCGCGTACGAACTACAGCGTCAAATTTAAGGAGCTGTCAGGCATGACACCTCTTGATTATTTAACCTATTGTCGGCTTGAAAAAGCAAAGCAGCTGCTTAAAGAATCCGGTAAGTCTGTTCCCGAAGTGAGTGAAGCCATTGGGTATCCGGCACATGAACACTTTCAAAAGTTGTTTAAGAAAAAAATTGGCAAAACTCCTAGCGCGTACAGAAAAGAAAATTCTGAAAAGGTGTAAAAATGAATATCTATAACTCTCCTGTTACCAAAATAGCTTTCTGGGTCATAGTCATTGGTGGTGCGGCTTGCCTGCTTATCCCTTTGTTTGCACCTCTTCTTCCGCTGCAATATTTGAAAGGTTATGGCGAAATAGGAGATGCTCTTGGAGGTATTTCAAGCCCATTTCTACAAATTCTGGGTTCAGTGCTTCTCTTTCTGGTGTTAAAAGCTCAGATTGACGCTAATGGCATCCTCCATCAGCAAATCGAAAAGGAATATACGAAGGAGCAACTGAGGCACGAGTTGAATCAGCTTCACGAACTTTATATGTTCGTCGAAAGAAACATTAAAAATTTTAGCTACGATCAGGAAAAGATGATTGATGGCAAGTCGCAAATGATCCTTTTGCATTCCCGGCGAGCGATTAAATGTTTCATTGAGGATCTAGAGAGCTTAGATGTTGATATTCACAAAGATGACGACATTTTAAGGTTCGACGGGGTTAAAGAAATTATGAGCATTTTGAACAGCGTTGACCTATATTTCGACAAAATCAAAGACAGCGAGATTGCACCTTATCATAAGAGTTTTTATAAAACGCTTATGCAGCACGAACTTCTCTTCAGCGTTTTTCCTTATCAAGATCTCGACAATCAAGCGTACCTAAAACAAGAGCATTGCCCAGAGTGTGGTGAATATCATGCAAATTATCCGCCACTGATTTATGACCGGTTACAGAAAATTAAAAAAAGTTTCTCCTGATGTATTATGGATATTTATTCGGTATCGGTCCTACCAAAAAGCTATTTGTAGTATCTCGAGTACGTGCTGTGGTGTAGTAATTCCAATCTTAGAAAACTCAAAGCTTATTCTGAAACTATCGGAATTGTCGGTTGGGTGAGACTTAGTCGCCCCGTAAAGCCTTATCGGGGCGGCAAAGATAACTTTTTATATCACTGCTATTGATGACGTCCTTTGTTTACTAAAGTTGTAAGCCCTTATTCTTTGTTTTAGACCTTCAACCACTCCGGGCTTGTCACTAGGAGAGTCCCCTTGGCTAACCTTAGCCGTCAGATCGTATTCAGCGATTTCTTGAGTCATGCCTTGTTGGCGATGCTGCATATACAGCTCCTCTTGTCGGTGGGTGATATGTTGTCCAGGCACCTTGAACTCCGAACAGAAAACAAGGTACCTATTGTGACACCCAACCGGCCAAGATAATTGTCGTCAACCGGTCATCCTAATTGTCGCCGAACAGTTCCATCTGATTCAGGTTTCTATATGGCCCAGCACTTCCGCTAAGTAATCAAACAATGCTCGGATTCGCAAAGGTGTTGAGATCTTCTATTCTAGAGTGACAGCCGTTATAGGTTACCGCATGATCGCCAATAAACTGGCGTTTGCAGTCCTTGCACTGGTAGTTCTGCTTGCCATAGCTTTTTATGCCATTTTTCTTTAAACTGGGACTGTGACAGTCGGGGCAATTGATCTGTATTTGTGTCTTCATAACCTCAAATATATCATCTTGCCTCGGCTGTCACTCTCCTTTATTAACTCAGCATACTTTCTGATACACCACCAAAGAGGGATCTCCGATGACTGTTGAATCGAGAATATTTTCTGTAGCCGAGTATGTTCAGCCGTCCGAAGGCGAGCCTATTCGTTCCGTTGTGCTTGAAACCCGAGACTCAATTATCGTGGTTTGGCATGTCCATCCCGGGCAGGAAATTGCGGCTCACATTCATCCTCACGGCCAAGACACGTGGACTGTTTTGTCGGGAATGGCTGATTACTTTCAGGGCAATGGGATTGTTCGTGCCCTCAGGGAAGGTGAGATAGCCGTGGCAAGACCGGGCCAAGTGCACGGGGCGCGAAATACAGGTACCGAGCCATTTGTGTTCGTCTCGGTTGTGGCATCAGCCAATGCCGGTTTCGTATTGGCTGAGCGATAGAGCCCAATCTCTGGAGTTGGTCCAATGAGCGGTCGGGGAGATAGGTAACAGACATGCAGCGGACACGGCTGCTAAACCAGGTCGCAAACCTCCTTGCGTCGCAGCGTGCCGCAAGCGACGCGATCAATCGAATGGGGTCGGCATGAGACTGAACACCATCCAGTTCCCGACCGCGTAGCCGCCTGTCCTGCCGATCAGGTCTTGACCATCGACGCCTGGGATCAGTCCTGAATGTTCTTGGAGACCACTACGTTATGAGCCGCAGCCGCCGCAAAACACCCATCGTCGGGCACACGACCTGCGGCAGCGAGCGCGAGGACAAGAAGCTCTGGCATCAGCGCTGGCGCACCCGTGAGCGCACGGCGCTGACCAGCGCGTCGCCCGAAGCCCTGAGCGCCCATCTGCCCCTGCTGGAAAACCAGGCCAGCAGCGTCTGGTCGATGGGCAAGGATGGCCGCTCCTACTGGCCCGTCAAGCGCCAGGCCGCCACGGCGGATCGCATCGCCAATCACAAGGGACGCAACCCGCAAGAACGCGCCTCCCTGAAAAAGCGCCTGCTGCGCAAGTGGATGAGCAAATGAAGCTCTCCTTCCATCAGCACATTGCGCTGTTCTGGATGATCGGTGCTCCGGGCGTCTTCGCGCCCGTGATCGAGAACGCCAAGCGGCCCGATGCCGGCGCCGTCATGGCGTGGGGTGTCGCGATCGTGGCGGTGATGATCCTCTTCACCCCTTTGCTGCTGCGCTGTCCACCATTCCGGCGCTGGTATGGCCGGACGGATGCGCTGTCGGAGCGGCAGCGCCAGGCGCTTGCCGAGCGCGGCCTGCGCCGCTACTACCAGACCGCTTTCGATGACGGCTACGTGCCCCGCGTGATGCCCTACGTGTGGCGCATCATCTGGACGGTCGGCGGGTTGATGGCTGTGACCGCCGTACTGCCTACCAACACCGGACGGCCAGCCTTCGATGCCTTGGTGGTCTTCTCGACCTGGTATCCGATAGGCGTGATGCTGCTGGTTTTCGCGTCGAGGCCCCTTGGCCGGTTGATTCGCCAAAGAGCACAGGAGCGGCGGAAATGAGCACGTCAACCATCGAGGCGCTGGCCAGCGCCTGGGCAAGGATTGCCGAGGAAGCGGAATTCCCCGCTGACTACGAGGGGACTGCCACACCACAAGCGCATCGGGCTAGCGAAGCTATTCAGGAGCAGATTCGGGAGCGCATCGTCGCCACCAACGACATGCGGCTGTTCAGCCTGCTGCACCTGCTGGGTCAGGCGTCGCTGCGCATGGAGCAAGCGCTGTGGCCGGAGGATTACGAGCGGATGACGCGCGAGGTTGAGGAAGCCCTGCGGCAAGCCACCGACGCCAACGCCAGATCGTACACCCACGAAGAAGTGATGCAGGCGATGCAGGAACGCATCGACCGGGCGCGAGACAAGCCATGTTGATTGGCTATGCGCGCGTCTCGACGCAGGATCAGAACCTGGAGCTGCAACGCGAAGCCTTGAGCAAGGCCGGATGTAAAAAGGTCTTCGAGGACAAGGTGAGTGGCACGCGGGCAGACCGGCCTGGCTTGGCCAAGACGCTCGAAATGCTGCGCGAAGGCGATACTTTGGTCGTCTGGAAGCTCGACCGGCTGGGCCGGTCGGTCAAGCAACTGGTCGATCTGGTCGGCGATCTGCACAAGCACGGTGTCCAGTTCAGGAGCCTCACCGACTCCATCGACACCGGCACACCATCCGGGCGGTTCTTCTTCCACGTCATGGCGAGCCTTGCCGAAATGGAGCGCGAGCTGACCGTCGAGCGCACCCGCGCCGGGCTGGAAGTCGCCAAGCAGCTCGGCCGCAAAGGCGGCCGCAAGCCGAAGATGACCGACAGCAAGATCGAGTCGGCCAAGAAGCTGCTGGCCAGCGGGGTGCCGCCCAAGGACGTGGCCAAGAACCTCGGCGTGTCCATTCCGACGCTGTACCGCTGGGTGCCAGCCTCCACGCACGCTTAGCGTGCTTTATTTTCCGTTTTCTGAGACGACCCCATAGATATCCTCTGAAAAACTATCAGAAGATATGAACTCAATTTCTGTTATGTAAAACTCTAATTTATGCTTATGTTTGATTCTAATCAACGCCCTTTCTACTTGATTGAGGATCATGTCTGAATTGACATTGCAATTAATAATCTTACTTTCTAAGTCTCTAAATATAGTTTTACTTTTTCTATCGCTAAGCTTTATTGATAGATAATTATTTTTATTCCCTGTCATATCAACTAAAACATACCTATCATTTTTTCTGAAAATCCTCATCAATGTACTCAGTTTTGAAATTTATATATGTATTTGAAGGTGTTTAACTGTTTCAGTTAAGGTATACCCTAGCGGAACCAGCTGTTTCACCCCAAAAGCCTATTAACAGACTACTCAAAACAGACTGTTATTATGGAACCACTTATACGTGCCAAAAATGAGCTTATAGTATTTGCTCAAGAGCATCGGCATAAAGTTGCGGCGTTGATAGTACGTACAAAGCTAATTGTTATCATAGTTAAAAACGTAAATTAATAAGTTAAAATACCTCAGCTATCATCCCTGCTTTAATACTCGATAAACCGTAGCCACCCCAACACCAACCGCCTTAGCAATCTCCTCTTTTGTCATATTGTTTTGGCTGGCCAATTCCCTAATTCGATTGTGCTTTGTTGTATTGGCTTTTTTACCAGTAGGTTTATAGCCACTATTTGCTAACCCCTGCTTAATCCGCTCTCTACGCTTATCGTTATCAAGCTTTGCCATTGTTGCTAACAAGTCGATCAGCATATGGTTAATCACTGTTAGGATCTCACCTGTCATGCCCTTACTTACCGTATGCGTGGTTGGTAGATCGGCCACCACCAATCGCAAGCCCTTGTCTTTGATGCGCTGCTTTAGAATTGCAAAATCATCTTGAGATAGCCTGCTTAATCTGTCCACGCTTTCAACCAGCAGAATATCGCCTTGATCAGCGTCTTTTAATAGCTTAGCTAATACTGGCCTATCGAGCTTTGTACCACTGAAATGCTCAACGTACTCAACATGGTTAACGTTATAGCTTTGGCTAAAGCTAATCAAGTCAGACAAGGCTCTCTTAGCGTCTTGATCCTTAGTGCTGGCTCTCACATAAATACGAACGGTCATAACGCTACCTCTATTACTTAGACTTAATAATCAATGTTCATTGATAATAATAAGATATTACTATCATTTAATATTAATAACAAGTCTAATGATAGATATATTATCGTTTAGAGGTTTTATTTTTTAGGTATAGACTAATGATAGGAAAAAAGCACAGCAACCAGTCCTATAACTCTAAAGTCTGTTATAGATGGTTCCATATTAACAGTCTATTTTGAGTAGTCTGTTAATATGTTTGAAGGGTAAAATAACTGGTTTCCTTGGGGTATACCTCAAATAGCCGCATTATAATAATGAAGCTATTACTTAATAATTATATTTTGTACATCTGAACCTTCCTAAGATAGATATTACACTAAATAATTCTCGCAAAAGGTAGACATGTCACTAAAACCTAGGTAAATTATCGAAATTCGATAATTAAGAAAATATTAGCGTGAAAATATAAAATCCAACTCTATATTTGACTTTAGTGCTAATACTTTCTCTTTCCATAGTCTGCCGAGGAGAATCAGTCATGGCGCCTCAGGATAGCCATAATAGTGAAAGCAAATCAGCATGGGCCGTTTTTCTTATTTTTCTTAGATTAGGTCTCACCTCCTTTGGTGGACCCGTCGCTCATTTGGGCTATTTTCGTGATGAATTCGTGATACGACGAAAGTGGCTCACTGAGAATAGCTATGCTGACTTAGTCGCACTTTGTCAGTTTTTACCAGGACCAGCAAGTAGCCAAGTTGGCATCGCCATAGGACTATCTCGAGCAGGATATACCGGCGCTCTTGCGGCTTGGACTGGGTTTACCTTGCCCTCTGCCATAGCGCTTATCCTATTTGCTATGGGTATTACCAGTTATGGGGATATTATTCCCTCTGGCGTACTGCATGGTTTAAAAGTAGCGGCGGTGGCGGTAGTTGCACAAGCGGTATGGGGCATGGGACGAAATCTTTGTACTGATGTTGCACGAGTCTCTATCATGGCGCTGGCTGCCTGTTTTGTACTGCTAGTCCCCTCAGCATTAGGTCAAGTAAGCGTCATTGCTAGTGCCGCCATTATTGGGCTGGTATTGTTCAAACCTGATAAGGTGATTGCTCATGATCCTCTTCCTATTACTGTCAAACGTCGAGCTGGATTTTTTTGGCTAATCTCATTTTTCTCATTACTTATTGGCTTGCCGCTGCTGACCGCATTGTATCCAAGCCAAACACTTTCCATGGTAGATACCTTCTTTCGAGCAGGATCATTAGTATTTGGTGGTGGGCATGTAGTACTGCCACTGTTACAAGCTGAGGTTATACCAGCAGGTTGGCTCAGTAATGATACTTTCTTGGCAGGTTACGGAGCCACGCAAGCCGTACCAGGGCCTTTATTCACCTTCGCTGCATTTCTTGGGAGTTCGATGAACCAAGCGCCCAGTGGTTGGTTAGGTGGTATGATTTGCTTAATAGCCATCTTTGCGCCATCATTTTTGTTGGTGATGGGTGCTCTACCATTTTGGGAAGGATTACGCCAAAATTTACGGACACGAGCTGCCCTGTCGGGCATCAATGCAGCGGTCGTCGGTTTGCTAGTAGCCGCGCTGTACCAGCCTGTATGGACAAGCGCTGTTCTTGAAGCAAAAGATTTTGGTTTAGCTTTAGTTGCTTTGGTTGCTTTGATGTTCTGGAAATTACCTGCTTGGCTGGTGGTTATCAGTTGCGGAGCTGCTGGTTGGCTACTAACACTACTATGAGGTGACAACAATGACGGACAACTACCTATATGGCGGAATGATACGCTTGCACATCTTACATCATGCTAATGATGCGCCTGTTTACGGCTTAGGTATTGTCGAAGAGTTACGGCATCACGGTTACGAAATAAGTTCAGGAACCCTTTATCCGTTGTTACATGGCTTAGAGAAAAAAGGTTATCTCAACTCATATTATCAGCCTACAGGCCATCGTGACCGCCGTATGTATGAGATTACGATAGAAGGCCGTCAAGCGTTAATTGAGGCGAAAATAAAGGTAAAAGAGCTGTTTGGAGAGCTTATTGACGGAACATGATCGATAAGAATGACAAAGGCACGATATGACAAGGCGCGTGATAATGAGCGTCAAGTACACTGCCAAGTACACTAATACTACCTCAGTAACTCAAACCGTTTATATCAATAGGCTACAGCCGAAGATTCAAGTCCTCACTAGGGAACCGCCCATTCTGCGCATAAAGGTACATTATGGTAAATGGTTTTGGGGCAATTTTTGACGGCTGGATTAGTACAAAAAAAGCCCCTCATGAAGGGGCTTTTTAGATCAAAACTAAGATTTATCCTAGTTCCTAGGTTTTATTCCAAATTTATAACCATCAGCTTTCATGCAATATGCAATCATTTTTTTAGCGTGAGCTTCAGATAAGTTTTCAGCATTTACATCTGTTCTACAAAAACCAAGCTTATCAGCCGTTACAGTTGGAGTAACACCTTGTTTATACCATGTTGGCTTTGGTGAACTACTGCAAGCACTCATAAACAAAGCGATAGAAGTAATAGCTACAATTTTATTAAGTCTATTCATACTAAAAAACCCACATAAATCTATAAATTAATATTACTAGATTATCACACAATAGTTATTTTAATAAACTATGATAAGTAAAAAAATAATTTTTAATAATATGCGCATATATTATTAATCAATGGGAAAAAATAAACCCCCCTACTACTTGACGTAATAGGGGGGTTTATCGTTTAATGTTCATTAACGGTTACAGACGTTTGGCGACATCTGTAACGACCAAATAAGCTCTGATACAGCGTTATTTGACCAGCAATTAAGCCCATTAGGGTCTATTTTAAGCCAAGTCTAGGCTAATTTGCAATCAAATCACTCATATTACTACTGTAAGTTACCAATCTTACTCAATAAAACCGCCTATTTGCTCGTTATTTTCGCCTTTCAATACTCTGTAACTGTTCCCTAGCAATGGGTGGCAGGCCTCAGTGACGACTGCATTGCGTGGGTGATAAGCAAGCTCCCGACAGGGGTTACTAGACATATTGAGCAACGCAATGAGAGGTTATATTAGCGTATTCGTAGCGGTATATTGGGTGTTAACCCTTGCTAGCGTAGAAACGGCTATATAGCGGTTATGAGCGTGTCTAGGCGGTGCTATCAGCCGTAATCATGACAGAGTCAGCTTGATACAGTGATGACTTCCCGAGACGATGCCGATCGACCGACAGGCAGTTGTCAGGGCAATACTCTAAAGGGTTCGCAAGTTTTTACTTGTGGGCGCTTTAGGGTGAGTGTTGCCGAAACTTCAACCTCTCTCCCTCCAAGCAGTTGTCCACAGAGTTGTCCATCAGGGTTGTCCACATAGCAAGGGCAACAGCGCGGAGCCCTTTAGGAGTAGCTCAGGCGCTGTTGCCCTTGCTGCTTATGTGGACATACGCTGTGGGCATACTCTAGTGGGCACACTGATTAAGAGGGAGAGAGAGGAAAGATTCAAAAAAAAAAAAAAATTTTTGAAATTTTTACTGTTTTTCTTGCTGCTGCTTTTTATAGCTATTAATAAAAGGTCGAAGGCTATCAGGTATTTTCATGTATATCTTATAGACCTTTACTTCTTCGTTAGTTATACCAAGTTCTTTTTTGACTTTGAGTCGTAAATTTCTTACAGCTTTACGATGCCTATAGCAAATAAACGCATCTAGGAGCAATTTGTAATTGTTCAAGTCTGCTTTGATAATATCTAGTATCTCTTGAGCTGACGTGTTACTAAGCGGATCTTTATGTGCCGTTAAAAAACTCAGTTTCTTGTTGTCAACACTCGTACCCAGTAGTTCCAATATTTGAGCTGCTCGATAGGTGTTTATCTGATCGTGAAGCTTTTCGATGCTTGGTGTATTTTCTATTATTTTCTTAAATGTGTAGTAGTCTATAGGGTATTTTTTTGCATCTTCGCTATCAAAATCTAGAATATGAACACCGCTAATAAAGGCTATAAATAAATTCTTAGCTATAGATCCCTCCTTTCTTATAGCGTTCACTCGCATCATGTTTACCTTGCGTTTAGAGTACGGCACTTCACTCATAACTACTCCTTATTGCTTCTATAGAGTGCTGATCATACCTCAGTATTTGCATATATACACATTTATTTTTTTAGTATATAGCGTATGTATAGACATAGATATAAGTATATATAGACATTAATTATATTATATATAGACATATGTCGTTATCATATATACACATATATCTTTCATTATATATAGACATATATTTTCTATCATATATACACATTTATGATATTATTTTAAGCCAGCAGTCCTAAGAGGGGGCTATTTCCGCTTCGCTACAATATCCTCTCTTAGGTGCTGACAAAGGGGCTATCGCCCCCTTGACCCCCCAACCACCCCTATACCTAGAACAGGAGCCAGTCTTATGCCACCAATTAGCGGTAAAAAAAGAACTAAAGAGATTGCGATTCGAGTCACAGAGGATGAGTTGGCCAAGCTGAAAAGACGGCAGCAGGGAACGACGATGGCCGGATGGATGCGAGGTTTAGGGTTAGGGGTAACCCCAATGAAGCCCGCTGACCCTGAGTTGGTTCGCGCACTTGGCCGCATTGGCTCTAATCTTAATCAAGTCACCAAACACGTCAATATCAATAAACAGGTAGATGAGAATGTGCTTGAACAGATCACCGCTATTAGATCTTTGATTAATGCGCTGCTTGATGAGCATTTGCGAGGTGAATCATGATCGTTAAGTTTTTTAGGCGTGGAAAAGGCTCAGGAGTAGGTCCAATTAATTACTTGCTGGTTGCTAAGGGTGGTAAGCCTAGAGAGGGTGCAAAGGTGCTCTATGGCGATCCTAAGCTCACTGAGCAGCTAATCAATGCCACACCATTCAAGCAAAAGTATAAAGCAGGGGTGTTGTCTTTTACCGAAGATGCCAAAGAGTTCACGGATGAGCAGAAAAAAGACATCATGCAGCGCTTTGAAGACACGCTGTTTACAGGGCTTGACCCTGATCAGTACGATATTTTATGGGTAGAGCATACTGATAAGGGTGGACGGCTTGAGCTGAACTTTGTGATCCCTTGTCAAGAGCTTCGAAGCGGTAAGCGGCTGCAGCCATTTTATGCGGGGGCCGACTTGGTACGGGTGAATGCTTTTAAGAATATCATCAATCAAGAGTATGGATGGACTGATCCCAATGAGCCAGAGCGTAAGCGACTAATCAACCCTTATGTGAATAATGCGCCCCGTCCAACCCCATATGATAGGCCGCCCAAGTCTAAAGAGAAGGAGCAGGAAAAAGAAGACAATGAGATCATCGCCAAGCCTGAGAGCACTTTTGCCTTAAAAGCAGCGATTGATCGAAGAATGTGGCATAGGCTAGCAGGGGGTAGTCTTAATGGCCACAGTAGTGTGCTTTATGCCCTAGAAAGTATGGGGTTAACGATTAAGAGAGCAACGAATAGCAGCATCAGCGTGGCGCATCCTGCTATGACACGAAATGTTAGGCTCAAAGGCACTATCTATGAGAAGGATTTTAAGGCTTTGTCGCAGCAAGCGCACCTTATTGAGGGTCGTCAAGGAGATTATGAGAGAACGAGTGAGTCTCGCGGTCATCGAGACTTAAAAACGTGGACTAAAGGTATGGAGATCAAAAAAGCGTATCATCAAGAGTTATATGGTGACATCAAAGCGCCTGAGCCTTTAGATTTAGGGATCAAGGACGTTGTCAGCATGGAGCAATCACAGGATGCTACCCCTAGAGTAGATACACCAGCCCCGCAGCGTTCTTACAATGGGCCAAGGCCGTAATCGTTTGACTGCACTGTTCAGCAATCAAAACCAAAACCCAAGCCATCTTTTTCTTTTGGTAGGTGTGGGCGCAGCTGCGGCTTCTTTTTCAGATAGCGGCTCAGGCTCTAATGATACTTGTTGCTGGTGATCGCTATGTTCAGGGTCAGTGCCTTTAAATTCTAGCAGTCGGATCTGCGTTAAGTCATGAATACTGGCATTGGCTTTTTCTAGTGTTTTGTTGAGCTGACTTATTTGCTCTTGGTAATTCGCTATCAGCTGTTTTTGATCACGGACTTGCTGCTCTAAGTGTTCATTCTTCATCTTTTCAAGTGCTAACTGGTGTTCAAGTGCTGTGCTGTTCTGTACGTTTTGACTGTTCACGGACGTACTATTGCTAGTGTTCACTGATTGTTCAGTACGTTTTTTAGTGACAGGCTCACCAAACACTCGGATCATCTCTGAGGTATCAATTTTCTTGTCAGCGGTTCTGGAAAGCTCACCATCATTGATCTTCTGATAGATAGTGGTTCTCGATACACCCCACTGTTTTGCTGCCTTTGTCACCGATATGTTCATTGCTCACCTAGTGTTCAAGTACGTTTTTAGCCCCTGTACAGTGCAACTGTTCAGAACGTTCAGTGAGTAACTATCGCACCAACCTCACCATTTGGCAAATACTAATGCTCTATCCGTGTCTGCGGCCAACCATCAACTCAATACATTAAAATACACCTCAAATCACCTGAGGTTTTTTTGTATTCTATATTGTAGTATGTTGTATATTGTATTATACTACATACAATATCATACAATATCATACAATATCATACAATATCATACAATATCATACAAACATTACATATCTACTTATATAAAATTAAGGACAATGACTATGGCACTCACTATTCAACAGGTTCATAACACTGCTGATC
>NZ_JAGYWV010000020.1:0-27286 GCF_019279065.1 Psychrobacter sp. BF1 | reverse complement strand
CCAAAAAATGGTCGATGCCCATCCGTAACTGGACGTCTGCTTTAAATCGCTTTATGATTATGTTTGATGATCGTATCAGCAGGCATTTAATCTAAATGGCAGTTACACAGAATCTGGGATGGGCTCAAATTGATAAATCTATCTTCTCGTTGATTGAGAGAGTTGACCATGCCTCTTATCTTTTTTGAGTTTGGATTCGAAATGGTAATACCAATTCCACATAAATTTGGGTAAAAAACCATTTTCAGCTTTCACCTCGTTCATCATGATAAGTAATTCAACTTTAACATCATATTCTATTCGGACAGGTGATTTTGTACCTTCGGCTATTAAGTCTTTCAAAATATTAATCGTATCACCTCCAAAATACTTAAAGTAAATGGATAGTATTTCTTTATCCTGTTTAGATAAATGCTCTTTATAGAAAATATACTTTCCGGCCTGACGAAAATCTTTCTTTTCAATGTATAAGTTGGCAAGCTTTTCACACAGAAAAGGATGTCCGTAACGAAGTCGCATATATCCTTTTATATTGTGAATAGCAGTATCTATATCATTATTGCGAATAATTTTGTCAATACCATTTCTCAGCTCAGCTTCAGTCACATGCAAAATCCTTTAATATATAGTGTTGAATAAAAGATATTATTCTAAAATATAAAAAAAGGCCACCCCCGAAAGAGCAGCCTTAATATTATCAATTAACAATAACCTAACTAGCTAGCTTTTTGCAACTCAAGCATCGGTTTTAAGAATTCACCCGTATGCGAGTTTTTATTCTCAGCAACTTCCTCAGGTGTGCCTTCAGCGATAATCATGCCGCCACCTTTACCGCCCTCAGGGCCAAGATCGATCACCCAATCCGCGGTTTTGATAACGTCAAGATTATGCTCGATGACCACGATAGTATTGCCTTTATCACGCAGCGCATGCAAGATATTGAGCAGTTTATCGATATCATGGAAATGCAGACCAGTGGTAGGCTCATCCAAGATATACAGCGTCTGTCCCGTATCACGTTTGGCCAGCTCACGGGCTAGTTTGACTCGTTGCGCTTCACCACCTGATAGGGTTGGTGCCGACTGACCGAGACGGATGTAGCTAAGTCCCACTTCCATTAACGCTTGCAGGCGACGATGAATAGCTGGGATCGCTGAGAAGAACTCAACCGCATCTTCTACGGTCATATCCAGCACGTCAGCGATGGTTTTGCCTTTATAGTGAATCTCTAAAGTCTCACGGTTATAACGCTTGCCATCACAGACATCACAAGGCACATACATATCTGGTAAGAAATGCATTTCAACTTTGATTAGACCATCACCTTGGCAAGTCTCACAGCGTCCGCCTTTTACGTTAAAGCTAAAGCGACCTGGCTTGTAACCACGGGCACGAGCTTCTTGAGTTTGGGCGAACATTTCTCGTACTGGGGTAAAGACGCCAGTATAAGTTGCTGGGTTTGAGCGTGGAGTACGACCAATTGGGCTTTGATCGATATCGACCATTTTGTCCAAATGCTCAAGACCGCTGATACTTTCATGCTTATCAGCAATTAGTGTCGAAGCATTGTTCAATTGTGTGGCGGCTAATGGCATCAAAGTACGGTTAATCAAAGTCGATTTACCCGAACCCGATACCCCGGTGATACAAGTCATAATACCGATAGGTAAAGTCAAATCAACGTTCTGTAAGTTATTACCCGTTGCGCCTTTTAACTCAATAGCCATCGGCACTTTTTTAGGCTTAGCTTTACCCTCAACGGCAACTTCTATCATCTTAGGCTGATGACGAACCTTTGGAATCTTAATACTTCTTTTACCAGACATATACTGTCCAGTAAGCGACTCTTCGGATGCCATAATATCATCGACAGTACCCTGAGCGATGACATAACCACCATGCACGCCAGCGCCAACACCGATATCGATGACGTGGTCCGCTTGACGAATAGCATCTTCATCATGCTCAACGACCAGTACAGTATTGCCTAAGTCACGCAGACGAGTTAAAGTTTTCAGCAGACGATCATTATCACGCTGATGCAGACCGATAGATGGCTCATCAAGTACATACATCACCCCCATGAGTCCAGCACCGATCTGACTAGCTAGACGAATACGTTGCGCTTCACCGCCTGATAAAGTTTCCGCTGAACGGGCAAGCGATAGATAATCCAAGCCGACACTAACTAAGAAGTTCAGACGCTCATTAATCTCTTTAAAGATTTTTTCAGCAACTTCACCTTTATGACCACCAATCTTTAGGGTCTTATAATAGTCAGCGGCATCACCAATAGACAGCTTGACGATCTCAGCGATAGTTTGATCATCGACACGGACGTTGCGTGATATCTCGTTGAGACGAGCGCCATCACACACGTTACAAGTAGTATCGGCTAAATATTTAGCTAGCTCGTCACGCACTAGATTACTTTGAGTCTTGGCGTAACGGCGCTCAAGATAAGGCAATACACCCTCAAAAGGAATAGTTTTATTAGTCTTACGTCCACGCTCATCGGTAAAGTTAAAAGTTAGCTTCTCCTTGCCCGAACCGTGCATAATAAGGTCTTGCTGCTCTTTTGGTAGCTCTTGCCACGGCGCATCCATATCGATATTGAAATGCTTACATACCGTAGATAGTAAACCGAAGTAATAAGCATGACGCTTATCCCAACCGTTTATTGCGCCTTGATTCAAGGTTTTTTCGTGGTGAGTAATGAGTTTTTCGGCAGCGAAATACTGACGTTTCCCAAGACCATCACAAGCAGGGCACGCCCCATAAGGATTGTTGAAACTGAACATTCTTGGTTCAAGTTCAGAGACCGCGCGATCACAGACCGGACAGCTGTGCTTAGCAGACATCACTTGATTGTCAGAACCGCCTTCTTTAGGGTTACCATCCATAAAGTGTAGGGTTACTAGCCCTTGACCTAAACGCAGCGCAGTCTCAAGACTCTCCGCCACTCGGTTACCCAAATCATCACGCACTTTAAAGCGGTCAACTACCACTTCGATAGTATGCTTCTTCTTTTTATCTAATGCTGGTAGCTCGTCAGTATCATAGACATCACCATCAACACGTACTCGCACAAAACCTTGACCTATGAGCTGCTCAAGTAACACGATATGCTCGCCCTTACGCTCACGAATCACTGGTGCCAAAATCATTATCTTAGTGTCATCGGGTAGTGACATAACCTGATCGACCATTTCAGTGACCGACTGCGCCACCATAGGTTCGTCATGCTCAGGGCAGTAGGGGGTACCGATACGCGCATAAAGCAAGCGCAAATAGTCATAAATCTCAGTGATAGTACCGACTGTAGAGCGCGGGTTATGGTTAGTTGATTTTTGCTCGATAGCAATAGCAGGCGATAAACCTTCAATACTATCCACTTCTGGTTTTTCCATCTGTGATAAAAACTGACGGGCGTATGCCGATAAACTTTCGACATAACGGCGCTGTCCCTCAGCATATAGAGTATCAAAAGCTAAAGAGGATTTACCGGATCCCGATAAGCCCGTGATGACTACGAACTTATCACGTGGAATATCCAAGTCGATATTTTTTAGATTATGTGTGCGTGCGCCGCGTATTGCAATATGGTCATGTGCCATCGTTTATAGGTTTCCTATTTTCTAAAAAGTGGTCAAAACTAATATGTAAATATTAAGCTAACTTTACTAATCCATCACTAATCTAGCAAAAAGTAGCTAATGCATTAAAAAAAGTAGCTGCAGTTGATTGCTCTGCCAAAACCCTAAAAGAACTTTGAGATAAAATTTTAGTTAACAAAAAAAGAGCGGTTTAGCAAACAAAAGAAAGGTTCATATAAAAGGACTGAGTAATAATTGCATCGAATTTAAAGCCATTGGTTTGTTTAGTGCTATTTTTATAAAGCTATTTTTAATCGTTAATTAATAAAAATTTGAACCTAATAGTTATTAAGTGTTTCGCTGTATTTAACTGGTTTTATATTAGAGGCTTGAGACAGTTCAAACCGTTATAAGGTATAAGCGATGCCTGCTAGAAGTAACAACCTAGTAGTGCAATATGCTTTGTAGCGACTTACTTTATTGTTATGACAGTGGCATTATTCAAGGTGCAAGCCCATATTAGCTGCACTTAGTAACAAATTTATTATGTCCCTAATACTAGGGCTTAGTCATAGGGGCTAGTTATCCTCTAACGGTAATAACTAGTAAATGATTGTTGAGCTTGAAAGTGTAACTGGCGGCAAGCAGATAAAAGTTTCAGTAACGAACGAGTGAATGTTTTATACTGTGGGGCTTAATTGCCACGTCAGAATGATCTTGCGTGTCACTTATTAAATGACAAATCTGTAGTGATAAACCTGTGAGGCAAGTATGAATAGCGTAGAAAAACGGGCAATCGGAGGGGTTGGCGGCATTTTTGCTCTACGGATGATTGGCTTATTTATGATTGTGCCAGTGTTTTCTGTCTATGGGGACAATTATGCTCATGCTACGCCATTTTTAATCGGTCTGGCGGTTGGTGTTTATGGACTTGGCCAAGCTATCTTTCAGATACCAATGAGCCTTGCTGCCGATAAATTCCCACGTAAGCCAGTTATTATGCTGGGGCTAGTATTGTTTGCGCTAGGCGGTATTATTGCCGCCAATGCTACTGATATTTATGAAGTGATTATTGGACGTGCGCTGGCAGGTAGTGGTGCGGTATCGGCGGTTTTGATGGCGCTATTAGCGGATGTTACTCGTGAAGAGATGCGTACCAAAGCTATGGCTACTATGGGTTTGACTATTGCCTCATCCATTATGTTAGCTTTTGCCTTTGGTCCGCTCCTCGTAGGTTCGCTAGGTATCTCAGGATTATTTTGGCTGACGGCTGGGTTTGCGGTATTGGCGATGGTATTGCTATTGATAGTACCTTCACCATTACGAGTGCTTAAGCATAATTTAGATAACAAGTCGATCGGTCAGCAGCTCGCTACTGTACTCAAAATTGGTGATCTAAACCGTCTACATATTGGTATCTTTGCCTTGCATCTAACTATGACGGCGATATTTGTGATTTTGCCCCATCAGCTCAGTGCGGTTATGGGCTTGTCAGTACGCCAGCAAGGCTTAATCTATCTGCCACTACTGTTTATTGGCTTTGCAGTAGCGATTCCTTTTATTATTATCGCTGAAAAGAAGCGTAAGATGCGCCAAGTATTCTTAGCTGCTATTGCTTTAATGACCGCCTCTTTAGCTATACTAGCGCTAGGTGGTCAAGCTAGTTTCGGTATTATCTTGGGTTTATTACTTTATTTTATGGGCTTTAATTTGCTTGAGGCCACTATACCTTCGTGGATATCTAAGCGCGCACCAGTAGCTAATAAAGCAACGGCAATGGGTCTAAATTCATCAAGCCAGTTCTTTGGTGCTTTTGTCGGTGGGGCGATGGGTGGCCTATTGCTCAATCAGTCTAATTTATTAGCTTGGGGGCTATTAGCGGTAATAATGGCAGCAGCGTTGCTACTCATTATTCCTATCGCTGATCCACCGTATCTATCTAGTACTACGGTGACTATACCGAAAGATATCGATATCCAAGACTGGTCGCAACAAATGATGGCAGTCAAGGGCGTTGATGAACTAGTAGTGATGGCAAAAGAGCAAGTGGCTTATCTAAAGCTAGATAAAACTCAGTTAACCGATCTATCACGACAACAGCTATCCAAGTTAGCTCAAAGTCCTCTAGATATCTAAGCTTTTATTGCGTTCGATATTTTTATTTTGTTTGAGTAATAAAGTTAGAATATAACGACATAAGTAGCTTGAAATAAGCGACTTATGATAGGAGCGGTCAAAATAGAGTTCGCTAATTATAAGCCCTATTGCTGGCAAAAAACGCTGGCAACAAAGGCTAGTAGACAGTCACTTTTATTATCCATCTAAAAAGGAATTAAGATGAATAAGTTTAATGCTTTATCGGCGACTACTGAAGCGAGTACTGAAGCACTGACTAAACCAATGCCTAAATTGGCTATGGCTCTTGGTTTAGCAGTAACCCTGCTTACTTCTGGCTGTGCGACCCAAAACATTCAGAGTTACCAAAACGTTAGTCCAACTCTGGATATGCATCAGTTTTTCTCGGGTCAAATCGATGGCTGGGGTATGTTCCAAGGCCGTAATGGTGAAGTAAAAAAACGCTTCACTGTCGATATCAACGCCACTCACGAAGGTGATGACGTCATTGTCTTAGATGAGAAGTTTGCTTGGGCCGACGGCACAAAATCACAACGTATATGGCGTTTAACTCAGCAAGCAGATGGTCAATGGAAAGGGACTGCTGGGGATGTTATTGGTGAAGCGTCAGGACAAGTAGCTGGCAACGCTTTACATTGGCAGTATGTATTAGATTTGCCAGTCGATGATAAAACTTACCAAGTAAACTTTGATGATTGGATGTACTTAATCAGCAAAGATGTGATGCTCAATCGCGCAGTAATGAGTAAGTTTGGGGTAGAGTTAGGTAGCGTGACCTTAAGTTTACAGCGCAAATAATAATAGCCATAATCATAATAATAGATCGGTATTATTAGCTCAAAAATAGCTATTTTTTATAATTATTTAAGCCTATTTTTTGAAAAATGAATAGCCAGCACTGAAAACCTAATAACAAATCGGCTGATTATAGTCGGTTAAAGCCATATGTAGTCTGCAAGCGACATAGAGTGTCGCATATAGCTCAAGCTTACTGGATATTTATCTAAAAACCGTATACCATAAAACTAGATTATTGACAGTGGCAATAACCAACAGCTATAAGTCAGGGTTAGATAATAAATAGAGTTAGCTATTTTAGCTTTAGATAAAATGACTCAGCGAAATATTTATAAAGTTATTCATCAAAAAAGGACGATATCATGCGCGGTGTTAATAAAGTCATCATCATCGGTAACCTCGGTGCAGATCCTGAGGTACGTCAATTCAGTAACGGTGGTAGCGTTACCAATATTTCGGTAGCTACTTCTGAGCAGTGGACGGACAAACAAAGTGGCGAAAAAAGGGAGTCAACTGAATGGCACCGCATTGCGCTATATAACCGCTTAGGAGAAATTGCTGCTCAATACTTGCGTAAAGGCAGTAAAGTCTATATCGAAGGCAGTTTGCAGACTCGTAAGTATCAAGCACCAGACGGCAGTGATCGTTACGCTACTGATATCAAAGCTTATCAGATGCAAATGTTAGACGGGGCGACTGGCGGTCAAGCTCAAGAAGGGGGTTATAGTAACAACCAGAATAACCAACCAAGTTATGGCAACCAAGGTGGCCAAAACAGCGAGCAATACTCTCAGCAAGGCGGTGGCTATAATCAGGGTGGCCAAGGTGGCGGTTATAACCAAGGCGGCTCTTCAGCTCAAAACGGTTTTAATAATAACCAAAACGCAAATAATCAGTTTGCTCAGCCAGCAGTGACTAATAACAGCGCTGCTAACAAACCTACAGCAATGCCTGATGGTCCTGTTGATGACGATATCCCTTTCTAGGATGATAAAACCTAAAGCTTACTAGTTAAGTTAATAACACAAATAGTATCTACTAGAGCCTCGTTAATACGGGGCTTTTTGTTGTCTGTGGCTGACTAAGTAATGACAAAGTAATGACTAAGTAATGACAAAGATGATTAAGTAATGACAAAGATGACTATAGAGTTTTACAACTATATTTAGCATTGACGGATATAGCACAATAGAGCTGTTAATATTTGCATGCTAATTGCTGACTAGTAGTGTGGCAGGGCAAGCTACTGAGGCAGGCGGTTACTGTGCTAGGAATGCTGCTGGCATTAGCCCTAGTAGCTATAAAAATCATTTGCCCTCAGTAAAGCCATATAAAGATATAAAAGTAACAGGTTAAGCTTAGAGATTATCTTATAAATAATGAATATTGCCACAATATTATGAGCTTTAATAATTATTTTATAGTTGATTTTAATGCCTATTAGAAAACCTCTATAATAATAAGGGATTTTATACTTATACTATTAGTTAAATAATGTTTAACTTTTAAATTATAATTTCTTATCAAGGAGTTATTTGCGGTGACTATTAAAATGTTGATATCAATACAATATTGAATGGATAGAGCTATTCATCAAAATAATAACAGGTAAAGGCTACGTACTTATGTCCATATTGCCAATATAGAAAAATTGTTAATTATTAATCAAATGTTTTCTAAATACTAATGATAAATAAAAATATAGTAATTAGTGGTTGTTATAGATTAATTTTTTGTTTATATTACATACGCTTAATTGATTTACATTTAATTATTCAATTCAAGAAAAGCTCCTAGCTATTGATAATTCTATTTATTCGTTTTGTGATATATATAGTTTATTACTTATTATTTATTTATTGCAGATCAATAACTATCCAGCTAACAGCCATTATTCTATAACCGAGACAATTATGACTAATAATAGTATTAATTTAGAAAGTTTAAACGTAGCTGAGCTACGTGCTATCACTGAAAGTGCACAGCAACTTATCACGCAAAAACAACATCAACGTTTGCATGATGCTTATGTACAATTTGAAAAAATAGCCAAAGATAACGGCTGTAGCATAGAAGAGATTTTGAAGGCTGGTGAAAGCCTAGAGAAAAAACGTAGTATTAAATATCGTAATACTGAAAACAATAATGACACTTGGACAGGCCGTGGTCGTAAGCCAACTTGGTTGATCGAAGCGCTATCAGCTGGTAAAGATCTAGAAAGTTTTGCCGTATAAATCTTGCTCGTTGATGGGTTTGTAGAGCGCTATTAAGCAACAGTATCAGCAAGATCTTTGGTTATTAATGTAGATCTGCTTATGGCTATTAACTGGCGTTGGCCTAATTATTGTAATCAACTATTTAGTAATCACTACTCATTCATATTGATTACTGAGCAGTGATTACTAGTTCTCGATAGTTATAAATATTGATTATAACTACTGAGGTTCACTACTGAGGTTAACTAGTTGATTATCTGCTAACTGAGCCAATACTGTTTAAGTAGCTACAGTCTTACTAAATTAACAGTTAGTAAGCGCTAAACTCCCAAGCATTTCATAAAGCCAGTATCTTTTATTGTGACTAATCGCAGTAAAATATACTGGCTTTTTAGCTGTCATTTTTAGGCGATTGTTTGTTATGATAATGTGGTTTTGAAATTATAAAAGAGTATCTTATCTGTGCCACAAGCCTCTATTCCATCTAATAAGCATCCCCGTAAAGTATGGTGGTTAATTGGACTGCTAGTATTTTCGTTGTTTGCTATATTGCAAATGCCAGCAGCGTGGATAGTAGAAAAGTACGCGCCAGAGTCGCCTTATATACAACATGTGTCCGGTAACTTATGGCAAGGCTCAGCTATTTGGCAAGTGCCAGTGTCAGAGGTAGCCATGACTGGGTCGCTGCAATGGACGTGGCAACCTTGGCAGCTTCTATTAGGCAAAATAGCAGCTGAATTCGATATTAATAGTGGTCAGACTAAGCTAGATGGGCAAGTAAAAGTAGCACGTCACTCATGGCAAATCGATGACATGAATGGCAAGATTGCACCTGAGACTTTGAGTCAAGCAGTTAAATGGCAATTACCCAATACCCCAATGCAAGTCAATGCCGTATCGCTGCAACGTCATTCTGCCAAAGGTGAAGACGCAGCTGGGTTTAGTGCAGCGTCTGGACAATTAACTTGGGTAGGCGGTGAAGTTGGCTATCCTAGCGCTGGTAAAGTTTTTTATATTACTATGCCAGCATTACGTGCTCAGCTGAGCACCGAACAAAAAAATAACAATGCTACTCTGCATCTTAATTTACTCAATAACCAAGACAAACGCTTAGGTGATCTTTATCTTGATGGCAATAATATGCTCGATGTGAGCTTGACTCAGCGCTTACTCGAAAATATGGCAGAATACAAAGGTGAAGCGCCGCAGGATACTCCCGTGGTTAGCGTACGTCAGCCACTATTGGCAGGGTTAGGGGTCACTAATTGAACACAGTGATGAGCCGTCTAAAACCTGTAGTCGATATTCTTAATCGTTTGTCAGCATGGCTGCTGCTGCTCGCTATAGGTTGGTTATGTTGGACAGCGGCGCGGCTGCTATGGTTATTGTTGGCACCGCCTATAGCACCGGCATTGCCCATAGCAGCATTGCAGAATATTCCTAGCTCTGTAGCTGATAATAGTAGTTTGTTTGCTATATTTTCTGAGCCTAATTCAGCGGCAGTGGCGGCACAGCCACCACCGAATGTAGTGCTAAAAGGCGTGCTATTAGCGATACCTGAGCGTTTGTCATCAGCGCTACTGGAGGTCAATGGCGAAGTAAAAAACTATCGTATCGGTGAGAGCTTGCAGGACAGTGGTTATACTTTAGTGGCGGTAGATTGGAATGCGGTGGTTATTGCCGATAAGGCTAGTAAACAGTCCGTTATTAGTATGGCTGATGCTATGCCCTTAGATCAGAGAGGCTTAGCTGCTAATGCTATAGGCAATAGGCGTTCATCCAATACACTTAATAACGATTCTATAGATTCTGCATGGCCACTGCCTACAGATATAGCTAATAACGCTGCTAATAATACTGACAACAATGCTAATAATAATAATCCAACTTCAGCTATCGGTGGAGCCGTAAGTGAGCTGCAACAGAATCCTGCCAACTACTTAAGTAGTGTGGGGCTAATGGCCTCTGGTGACGGCTATCAAGTAACGACAGCTACGCCTTCAGGCCTACGTAAGCGCTTGGGTCTAGAGCCTGGGGATCGGGTAATGTCGGTAAATGGTCAACAGGTCGGTAATAATCCTAGTCAAGATGCCAACATATTGCAACAAGCACAAAAATCTGGTGAAGCGCAAATAGAGGTGAAACGTGGTGAGCAAGTAATCACTATTCGACAACCCTTCTAAATGGATTGGCCTAAAATCGTCACCTTTATTTATAGTTAATAGAAATATTTCACTCTATAAGCGTATAGCAGTATCTGTAGTGAAGCATATTTTGATAGCGTTTTAGCTTATATTCTTTGGCATTTAATAAGTAACATCACAATGGGTAATTATCACCATGGTAAGTTTACATAAGTTTGTAGTAACCCCTTTACGCAATGCTTTACAGCGTTGTTTATATATAGTTCGCCCATTATGTTTAGCATTGCCACTATGGGCAGCTATGTGCGGACTTGCCAGCGCTGAGAGCTGGAAGGTTAACTTGCAAGATGCAGACATCAAAGCTTTTATTAATGAAGTAGCTACTATCACTAATCAGAATTTTGTACTGGATCCGCGTATCAACGGCAATGTGACGGTTATCTCTAATCGTGCGCTGTCTCGTGATGAGATTTATCAGCTGTTCTTAAGTGTGATGCAAGTGAATGGGATTGCGGCGATTAATTCGGGCACTACTATTAAGTTAGTACCCGATAGTGTGGCTAAGCAAACCGGTATTGCTGTCGATCTGCGAGGTAATACTGTCGGTGAAGCGTTAGCAACGCGAGTGATTTACTTGACCAATACTCAAGCCGCCGAAGTGCTAGGGGTGATTAGACCTTTGATGCCGCAATCAGCACACGCTGCTGCTGTGCCAGGCGTTAATGCGCTGGTGCTATCAGATCGTGCTGACAGTCTTAATCAATTAACAGCACTAATCCGCGATTTAGATAGCAATGTCAATGACAGTCTGCGGGTTATTCCTCTACGCCATGTCGATGCTGAGCGGATGATGGATCTCATTAGTGCGCTAGTGACTAGTGCAGGGGGCGGGCAAGCACAAGGCAGTGACCAGCTAAAAGTTATCGCTGATGCTTCAAGCGACAGGCTGCTAGTGAAAGGTAGCCCTGAGATGATTGCTAAAGTGCAGGAGATGGTTAATCAGTTAGACACTACGCCTACGCGGCGCTTGAGTGGTTTGCGCGTATTTCGACTCAAATATGCTAGTGCCAATCATATAGCGCAGATGCTACGTGGCTTACTTGCCAATCAGTCGATTAATAGTGCAGGGGCGACTTCAACTTTGGAGTCAGCATCCCTAACTGATACTAGTGCTACTGGCGCCACCCTTAATACAGCCTCGGCAGTGCCCAGTGGCAATAGCATCAATAGTAGCAGTAATAATAGTGGCAATTTAGCAGCTTCTACCGGTGGTTCAGCAGTAGGTATAGGGGGTCGACCCTTTAGCATTATCGCTGATGAAACCCAAAACGCAGTTATCGTTAATGCCGCCCCTGAGCTGATGTTTGAGATTGAAGATGCCGTCAATCAGCTCGATAATCGCCGCGCCCAAGTACTGATTCAAGCTGCTATCGTTGAAGTTTCAGGCGATGATGCCACCCAACTTGGCGTTCAATGGGCGCTAGGCAATGCTAGTAGTGGTTATGGCGTGGTGAACTTTAATAACGTTGGCGCTAGTGCCGCTTCACTTGCCGCAGCTGCTTTGTCTAAAGGCACTGGTATCAGTGCCGCTGCTGGCTCTATTGCTGGCGCGCTACTTGGTGTTGGTAGCAGTCGAAAAGATAGCAAAGGTAACACCGAGTTTTATGGGGCTATCTTGCAAGCGTTAGATTCATCCACTAGTGCCAACCTATTGTCCATGCCCTCAATCTTGACCTTGGATAACGAAAAGGCCAGTATCTTAGTAGGACAAAATGTGCCATTCGTCACTGGCTCTTTTACCACTAGCGGTAACTCATCAACCAATCCATTTCAGACTATTGAGCGCCAAGACATCGGTATCAATCTTAACGTCATTCCCCATATCGGTGATAATGGGACGGTGCGTTTAGAAGTGTCACAAGAAGTCTCCTCAGTAGTGCCGGGTAGTATTGGCAATTCGAGCGGTTTGATTACTAATAAAAGCTTGATCAATACTACTATTTTGGCTGATGACCAACAGACTATTGCACTAGGCGGCTTGATGCGTGATAACAGCACTAGCAACCAGCAAAAGGTTCCAGGTTTGGGGAATATACCGCTGGTTGGTCGCCTGTTCCGCTCCGATAGTGATAATAAGCAAAAGAGTAACCTAATTATATTCTTACAGCCAACCATCTTGCGTGATGGTGGGGCAGTGGCGAGCGTTACTGAGCGCAAATTTAACCAAATGCGGGTTTTACAGTTAGTAATCGATAAAAACGGTACTATTAAACAATTACCGCTGAGTGGCACTGTAGGCTGGGATGGGGATATCAGTCAGGATTATGAGCTGATGAATCTTAATCCGCTGATACCTAAACGCGATCAAACCCCCAAGCCTACGGCTACTACCCAAGGCTTTACTAGAGTAGATAGTACCAACTCTGGTATCACCACTTTTCCTTTAAACCCTTAAACCTTTATAAGTTAAGATATTCAATACGCCCTAATAAAATAGTGATAAGGTTATGAGTAATAGCAGCGACAAACATAGCAGTAAAAATAGTAATAGTAAGCCGAGCAAAAAGAAGTGGCTAGCCTTAACAGTGGTTGGAGTAGCCTTATTATTGATTCCAAGACGCAGTAGTTATCAACCTGCGCAGCGGCCTAGTGTAGATAACGATAATGATAACTCTCGAAACTAATAATATTGAGTTAAAATTAACCAGAGTAGATTTATAAGCTTAAGGTCATTAAATGAGCTTTCACTATAACCGCTTATGGTAGCTGATATGATAAATGCCAAGCGCAACCAGTCAAAAAATATAGCCTCGTTATGGCTATCGGTAGTATTCCTGTTCAGCATCACTAGCTTGATAGGCTGTGATCAGCAGCCAAAATCTATGTTTGAACAACAGGCCGATAATAAGGCTGCCGATAAAATTGTTATCGCCTCCGATGATCAGAGCGTGCTAATAAAGCCTGACCTTAGCAAAGACCGTATTAGTGGCGAAACTAATAAAATGGCTGCTATACAAGTCAATAAGCAACAAGCTATTGCCCATCAGCGCAACTGTGATCCTAACAAAAAACCTTGTCAGTATTTTGAGCTAAATGTGTTGGGGTTTGTACCAGAGCAGCCGTGGTTAAGCAGTATTATGTGGAAAACCATAGCCCAAATACTAGCACCAAGTACGCCGTTAGCTAGTCAAGACCAAGCCGCTAAGAATACAATCTTGATGTTGCTTAAACAAATAGAATACAGTGAACAAGCCGTTAATACTTCGTCGTTATACCAGCGTATCGATACCGAATTAGTATTGAATCGCGTTGGCACAAGCAATGCTGCTATTGAAGCTAGTTCTAAATCTGAACCTATGGCGACGGGCTATCTATTAGTGCGCTCAACTGTGAAGCGTGGCAGTAGTCCGCACCATCTTGACTATGTCATGTTAGATATACAAAAAAAGCTACAGCTCACTATTGAAGATATTTTATTACCGACAGTCAGCACTGATAGCTTGCTATTAGCCTTTCAAGGGGCCAAAGAAGACTGGCTGATCTCACAAGGGGTAGCAAAGGATTCTGTTGATGATTGGTCGTTGCCATTGTCACAGCAATGGTATTTGGATGAGCAGGGCTTACACTTAGTTTATCAATCAACAGAGCTGCTAGAGGTAGATACTGAGGCAGCAGACTTGCTAGTGCCTTATAGCCAATTAACGGCTTTGATCAAGCCTGCTTATATAGTGCAAAAGCACGGTTCAAGAGCCTAACCACTAAAAACGCTTCACAAACAGCTTTAGTTATAGCCAATAGCAGCGAGCTAGAAGGGCAACGCTACTCAAGCTATAATCTAATCAAGCTATAATCCAATAATCGTTTAACAGCAGCACTTATTTATCAGCATAGTCTACTTGTGAATGTCCAATACGCCCTAATAAACAGTTTTTAATTAAAGCCGGAGGCTATCGATGGCGGTTATAAAAACCTCACTTATGGATAATCAGCTCCCCATATCAGAGCTATACAGACTGATTGATACGCACACCCATTTTGATGCTCCAGTATTCGATAACGATAGAAGTGTGCAAGCCGAGCGCGCTTATCAATTTGGCGTACGGCATTTAGTGCTAGTCGGTTATTTATACCAACACTTTGATAGACTGTACACCACTCAAGACTACTTAAATAAACCAAGCTCTAATCACTATCAGCTGACATCATCGACAAATATTATTGCCGCCTCTGATCCTCCAGTATTATATCCACAAGCGCATATTGCTCTAGGTTTACATCCCTTTTATATTGAGCAGCATACTGAAACTCATCTTGCCAAGATGGCTGCTATGCTCGATAAGCAACGACCATTGGCGATTGGTGAGATAGGTTTGGATACTTTTACTGAGGCAATGAAAGCACCAGAGAATTTTGCCAAGCAGCAGCAGTTTTTTAATGCTCAACTTGATATGGCAGTTAAGCATCAGTTGCCGGTGATGTTACATATTCGTAAGGCGCATGCTGAGGCCTTATCCTTGCTAAAAGCGCACAGCTATAATGCCAAAAACCTTGGCGGCATTGCGCATAGCTTTAGTGGCGGTGAGCAAGAAGCTAAAGCTTTTGTTAAACTGGGTTTTAAGCTTGGGGTGACAGGACAAGTTACAAATCTAAATGCTAAAAAGCTAAGACGGGCTATTCAAGCTGCTGTTGCTGATTTTGGTATTGAATGCTTAGTACTAGAAACCGACTGTCCAGATATGACACCGATGGCCTGTCAAACTGAAGCTGGCAATATAGGGTCTTTAGCAGTCAGCTCTTCGCCGCCAGCTCAAAGGATAGATAAGGAATGGCAAAGAGCAGAGTCTCATAATCGCAATGTACCTGCCAACTTACCTTGGGTGTTAAATGCCCTTAGCGAATTATTAGCCGTTGAGCCGCAAGTACTAGCCCAACAATTATGGCAGAACAGTTGTGATGCGCTGCAAACAGATTGGGTTTAGTAATTAGTACTAACCAAACAATTTTCATTTATAACAAGAGCTGCTACCTTACTATGAGTCAAAACCAGTCCCAAAAAATTGCTACTGAGGACGTGCAGCAGTATCAGCGCCGTTTTAAAGGCACACAAACCTTATATGGCGACAGCGCCTTTGATATCTTTGCCGCAGCGCATGTTTATGTGATAGGTATCGGCGGTGTTGGTTCTTGGGCAGCTGAGGCTTTAGCCCGTACTGCAGTAGGCAATATTACCCTCATCGATATGGACGTATTGGTCGCCTCTAATGTCAATAGACAACTGCCAGCGTTAGACAGTACTTTTGGACAAAGTAAAATCGCAGCTATGGGCACTCGGATAGAAGAGATTAATCCGCGAGTACAGCTACATTTGGTAGATGACTTTTTGACTGTTGATAACGTGGCTACTTTATTACCTAGTCGTGATGCAGCAAAACAGGCTACTATAGAGCAACGACCTATTATCATATTAGACTGTGTCGATGATATGAATGCCAAGCTGGCCATTGCTCTTCACTGCCGCTTTAATAAGCTAAAGCTAATCTGTGCTGGTGGGGCTGGTGGCAAAACCGACCCTACTAAAATCACGGTTAGTGATCTAAAAGACAGTTATCAAGACCCTTTGCTAGCTCGGTTGCGCTATAAGCTACGCTTTGAAAAAGGCATCAACGCTAGTCTAAAAGAAAAGTTCGGTATTAAGTGTGTTTATTCGACAGAGCCGCCAAGAGTAGATAAAGGAGAGCAAAGCGGTGGTTTGCACTGCGGAGGTTACGGCTCTGCGGTTACTGTAACTTCAGTGGTAGCGATGATAATGGTTAGTGAGGCGCTAAAGATTTTGGCGAAACCAGTCAGCAACTGATTTTTTTAACCCCTTTAAGGTAATAAAAACCCCTACATTTAACAGCTCATAAACAACTACTGCTTTTCTGCTCTATGGTAGTGAGGAACTTCCTTTTAAAAGCAGTTTATTTTAAATGGGTATTTTCTCAAAATTTATTAGCAAAACAGTCAGACTATTAAACCCCCTGTTTTACATAGATTGACGGAGATATTTTTGGCTACTCTAAATTACCCAATAGCAGTGGATGAAAAGCATCGCATAGCAAAGCTGCGTCAATATCAAGTGCTCAATAATGATAATGAGCCCGCTTTTACTCGTCTGACCGAATTGGTAAAGTTGTTTTTTGATTTTCCGATAGTGACTATTACTTTTATGGATGAGGAAACTCAATATTTAAGGGCAGTTCACGGTTTAGGTAGTATTTGTACTACCACTCGTGAGGTCGCGATTTGCAACTATACGGTGTTATCCAATGATGTATTTGTAGTCGCCGATTTAGCCGATGATGAACGTTTTGCTGACAACCCGATAGTTACAGGAGCACCATTTTTGCGTTTTTATGCAGGGGCTCCAATCATCTTGTATGAAGACAATACTAGCTATCGTTTGGGATCGCTATGTCTTATTGATACTGTGCCACACTATAATTTTACTGCGAAACAAGAAAAGCAGCTAGCGCAGTTTGCAGAGATGGCTTCGGATGCCTTACAGTTGCAACAAAAGCAACACCACGCTAAGCGTGCTAACAGAATGAAATCAGAGTTCTTGGCCAATATGAGCCATGAAATCCGTACGCCAATGAATGGTATCATCGGGATGGTTGAGATGCTCAACGATACTGTACTCAGTAGTGAACAACGAGACTATGTTGACAATATTGACATCTCGACTGAGCATCTATTGGCGGTGATTAATGGTATTTTAGACTTATCAAAAGTCGAATCGGGCAAGATGACTATTGAAGCTGTACCAATGAATTTGTCAACAGTCTGCCAAGATGTTATCAATCTATTCGCCGTCAAAGCCCGTCAGCGACGTTTAACTTTGGATTATCATTATACTGAACAGCTGTCGCCTTATATAAAAGGCGATCCAGTACGTCTAAAACAGATTTTAACTAACTTAGTTAATAATGCCATCAAGTTCACTCGTGAAGGTGGGCGAGTGAGTATTAACGTGACTCATGCTCCTGTGCCTTACTACAAGTTAGATACAATTGAAGATGTTGCTAATAATTCAGTCAGTAATAGTTCAATTACTCATCCTGCAGTCACTAACACGGATACTGACAAGACCAGTAGCAACAGCAATCGTATGTCTGACTCTGAGGAGATGACGTTATGCATCGATGTCACAGACACTGGAGTAGGGATCAAGCCGGAATCATTAGATGCGATATTTGATGCCTATAATCAGGCAGATAAGTCGACGCATCGTCTCTATGGCGGCACGGGTTTAGGACTCTCTATCTGTCAGTCTTTAGTGAATTTAATGGGGGGGCATATCTGGGTCAGCAGTGAGGTCGGGGTAGGGACTACTTTTCGAGTGTTGCTGCCACTACCGGCCCTTGAGCAACAAGAGTATCTAGCATGGCAAGAATCCAAATGTGGGATGTTTAAGTCAGTGCCCGAGCTAGTAGGACATATACTGTTAGTTGAGGATGACAATGTTAATGCGATCATAGCCAAAAAAGCTCTGGTAGATAATGGTCATACGGTTACTCATGTCACGGATGGTCAAAAGGCTATAGAAAAATTTGCTCAATGTCCTGAGCTTTATGAGATGATCTTAATGGATCATCACATGCCTATAATGGACGGGATACAAGCTACTATCAAATTGCATGAGCTGTATGATGCTAGCGTATTGCCCCCTATTGTTGCCCTTACTGCCAATGCGATGGATGGTGAGCGCGAAAAATATATAAAAGCAGGTATGCAGGATTATTTCACTAAGCCCTTTAAAAAGGATCAGCTCAATGCCTTAGTACAGTATTGGCTTATGCATGGCAAAATGACCAAAAAATAAACCAGTTAAGCTGAGTGGCACTATTAGCGCTGGCAGGTTTGCTTAGCAGTAGCTGACAGCTCAGCGTTTAACACTTAACAGCGACAGCTAGTACTGTGATAGCTAGTAGGGATGACAGTCAATTAAAGCTATTTTAATTCACATAAAAAGGGCTCATCAATAGATAATATTGTTGAGCCTTTTTTGATAATTATAAATTTTATCTATAACAGTAACGACAGAGCTAAAGGCACTGTTATCAAGCAGATCAGCTGACGCGAGTCTGATAGTCACTAGTACGAGTATCGACACGTACTACTTCACCTTGTTGTACAAATAAAGGTACTCGTACTACTGCACCAGTTTCTAATATTGCCGGTTTGCCACCACCACCTGAAGTATCACCGCGAACACCAGGATCAGTTTCGGTGATTTTTAGCTCGACAAAGTTTGGTGGGGTTATAGACAGTGGTAAGCCATTGAATAAAGTAATAACACATAAGTCATTACCGTTTTCTTTTAGCCATTGCACTGAGTCGCCCATAGCATTTTTATCTGCTTGTAGCTGCTCAAAGCTCTCTGGATGCATGAAATGCCAAAATTCACCATCGTTGTATAGATAGTTCATCTCAGTATCTACGACATCAGCGGCCTCCAAGCTATCACCTGATTTAAAGGTTTGCTCTAGAACTTTGCCACTACGCAAATTACGTAGTTTGACACGGTTAAATGCTTGGCCTTTACCAGGTTTGACAAACTCATTTTCCATAATGGCACAAGGGTTGCCATCGAGCATTACTTTTAGACCTGCTTTAAACTCATTGGTAGAAAAACTTGCCACAAGAGACTCCTAACGGTTGTTAATAAGTATAGTTGTTAATATCCATAACCGTTACAGCGTGCTGAACACTCGTTGCCAGTGCTACGGTCGAATGTTCAACATGCCCTAATGATAAGCGCCAATAATCAAAGACTAAAAGGAAATTAATAATATTTCAATTAGCATTAAATACTGGTGATCCGCTTCATTTGCCGGGTATGTTTTGATAGAGCGCTGATGAACAGCGTATAATGTCGATTTTAGAGCATGTATTAGGTTGTCATGATAAACCATTTAATCACACAAAAAAACTGGCAAACGCAATTATCCGATGCTATTACCTCAGTGGATGAGTTGTTAAGTATTCTGCAGCTACAATCAGTGCGATCACAAGTCTATATTCCTAAATATTTTGAGCTGCGCGTACCCCGTGCTTTTGTAGCAAAAATGGTGGTTGGCGATGCAAATGATCCGCTACTAAAGCAAGTATTGCCCGATAAGCAAGAGCAAGAAGTAGTGATTGGGTACGTCGCTGATCCTCTAGGAGAAAACAGCCAAAATCCTACTAAAGGCTTACTGCATAAATATCAGTCGCGAGTGCTACTAACTATTACTGGTGCTTGCGCTATTCACTGTCGTTACTGTTTCCGACAGCATTTTGACTACAGCGCCAATATGCCAACGGCTGATGCACAAGCTGATATCATAGCCTATATTACTGCTAATCCGCAGATTAACGAGGTTATCTTAAGTGGTGGTGATCCATTAAGTGTTTCTAATCGACGCCTATTTGCTTGGTTAGATATCTTAGAGGGTATAGCTCAGCTGACTACTATTCGATTACATACTCGTTTACCGATAGTCATTCCTGCGCGCTTGGATAATGATCTGTTAGATAGGTTATCGCAGAGCCGCTGCGCCATCGTCATGGTGATTCATTGTAATCATGCTAATGAGATCGATACGCTAACAGCAGAAGCTCTACAGCGAGCACGTAGCGCTGGTATTACTATGCTTAATCAGGCGGTATTACTCAAAGGTATTAATGACAGCACAGCTACGCAAGTAGCTCTTAGTGAACGCTTATTTGGCGCAGGAGTGTTGCCCTACTATCTACATGTATTGGATAAGGTAAGTGGTGCCGCCCACTTTGATCATGACGAGCAAGTGGCTGTAGAGCTGTACTGGTCTTTATTAACGGTGTTACCTGGCTATCTAGTGCCCAAATTAGTAAGAGAACTGACCAATAGACCTTTTAAGGTGCCAGTTGACATTTACAAACACCGCTAAATATCACACTATAATTAGCAAGGTATCTACTGTTGCAAGTGCTGTTATTTCTACTGTTATAGTGTTAAATATAAGATATTTTAGGCTGAAATAATAGGGTTCTAAGATTTATAGTAGGGGCTAAATGACTGTGATATACAGCATTTTCACAGTCATTACTTACTGCTTTTGCTGGCTTGTTTAGATAAGTTAGATAGCAATAAAGCAGCTTATTATTAATCTTATTATCGGTATGGAAGTCGATATCGATCTAGGGGTCTAGTTAGACGGGCGCTATCGACTGTATTTAACAGCCCTTGTGAGAGTCTTATGGAGATTTTACAACATCTAATTATTCAATTACCTCAACCTATAACGGTTGATCAAGACTCAAATTAGCCACTGCTAAAATGGTCAGCGAATTTATCGAACCAGACCGAACCAGACCGACCTAGACTGAAGCTGAGCCAGTCAATCAATTAGAAAAAGCCTTGATTGAGCTTGCTATAATTAATTTAGACCATCAGTTATGTCGATAACTTCTTAGGATAGTCGCCAAGGGGTTAGAGCACTTAATTACCTCCTCGCATAAGCATTATATCTATGCTGCATAGCTGCCTCGCCCTAATACTCAGCCAGTAAACAACATTTAACTGACATCTAAATAATGACTATTGCAGTAGACACTTTATATACTGCAGATATTTTAAATAGTACCCATCTATCATCATATTTTTGAATGTTAAAAGTGCTAAATGTAGCGCTCAATGACTCAATAAAAACCACTAACAATAATGTTTGATGATAGCAAATAATAAAGTTGATGCCGTTGACAGAATTGATTGCTGTTTATAGCTTACTGTAATAATCAAAAGGCTTATGATGCAAAAGGATACTACTTTAAATTTGCTAGTGATAGACGACGACCAATTGTATGCTGAGCGCTTAGTTAAGTTATTGTCTGCCTATTATACTGACATCAACTTAGGGTTTTTAGATGCTAAACAAGAGCTACTAAAATCATTGCGCCAACAGTGGGATGTGCTGATATTTGGCAAAGCTTACGATTTAGTATTCACGGATGTAGTCGATATTGTGCAAAAGAAGAATATTGATTTGCCACTACTTTGTCTAATGAGTGATGACACTGCCAATACCAGTCGTAATGAAGAAGGGCTGCCAGCGGTGCTCGATAGCACTATGATCAAGGCGCTAGTAGCAGATAAAGAGTCCGCAATCATTATTGCCATTCGGCTGCAGCATGCTCATTTGATGACTCGTCGACAGCTCAACAAACTCAACAATTTACTTGCCCAAGCAGAACAGCGCGCTAACATTTTGATTAAAAACTCTAAAAGTGCAGTGGCTTATATCGATCAAGGCGTTCATATCTTTGCCAATGATCCTTATTTGCAATTATTCGGTTTTGAGTCAGTTGAAGAGATAATTGGTATTCCAGTTATTGACCTGATCGCTAATGGTGATAACGTACAAGCGTTTAAACAGTTTTTACGTCAGTTTGACAGAGGTGATCGCGAGCAAGTCGAGTTTACATTTAAAAGTCGACGTGCTGATGGTAGCTATTTTCAGGCCCAATTGCAGCTGGCAATGGCCAGTTTAGATGCTGAGCCAAGGACTCAAATTATCATTCAACAAAATAACAGTAGTAGTGCTGAAATTACTAAACATTTAGCAGAAGCACAGCGTCATGATAGTTTGACAGGTCTTAGCAATCGTCTGGCTTTTGAAGAGCATTTTGACATCTTATACAAGCGAGTATTAGCAGGCAAGGTTAACGCAGGATTGTTTTTTATTGGACTCGATAATATTGGCAAAATAAGCTTAAGTTTAGGGCTACAAGGGATAGATATCACTATCCAAAAAGTAGCAGACAAGCTAAATGAGCTAGTAACAGACAGTTATATCAGTCGTTTCAACGATACTTCATTTGCTATATTAGTAGAGAAGGTCACTACTCAACAATTACAGGCCTTGGCGGAACGTATCCGTCTGCATATCAGTGAGATGCTGATTGAAGTAGGCCAACGTACTACTAATACTACTGCTAGTATTGCTGTCGTGGCTATTGAAAAAAACGCTCCCAAACCGCAATTGCTCCTTGAGCGTGCGCTTGAAACCATCAATCATATTAGAACCGAATCTAGCACTCCA
Source organism: Psychrobacter sp. BF1 (assembly GCF_019279065.1). Classification (NCBI taxonomy): domain Bacteria; kingdom Pseudomonadati; phylum Pseudomonadota; class Gammaproteobacteria; order Moraxellales; family Moraxellaceae; genus Psychrobacter; species Psychrobacter sp. BF1. The sequence continues at coordinate 4,292 of NZ_JAGYWV010000020.1, read as the reverse complement.
GGTAATGCTTATCATCTCTATGATCCGATGGAACATGCTGATAGTGATGATAGTGCATTGGCTGAGACCTTGATGAACGCCCTGACTCAGGATCGTTTTGAGTTAATGTTTCAGCCTATTTATGATATTAATGACGACCGTAGCAATTTCTTTGAAGTATATCTACGTTTGCCATTGGCTGATGCGCAAAACACTATCTTGCTGCCTGATGACTTTATGACGGTAGCCAAAAAGCATAATCTACGTGAGAAGATAGACCGCTGGGTGCTAATAAATGCTTGTAAACAGCTTAATGAAGTGCGTAAAACACATCCTCAATTACGTATATTAGTATCCTTAACCAGCGCCTCGTTAGTTGATAAAAATCTAATCAAGGGTACCAGTCAACTTATAAAAGCAATCGGCGGTGCATTAGGAGCGTTAACTATACAGTTCGATGAACGCGATGTAGCTAATCATTTGACTGTAGCAAAAACGCAATTTGCCGCTTTGAATCAAATCAGCTGCCAAGTGGCTATTCAGCACTTTGGTATCTCTGCTAAAGCACTCGAAATTTCTCAACTAGTAAAACCCAACTTAGTACGCTTAGCAAAGAGCTATGTAGATGGTATCGATACTAGTGATAACCTACAGACAGTTAAGTCGCTCATTTCTCAGGCTAATAACTTCAATGCCGATGTACTAATGCCTTATATTGAAGATGCCGCTACGATGTCGATAGCTTGGAGTGTGGGCGCACGCTATCTACAAGGCTACTATTTAGAAGAGGCAAGTAACACTATTAATGCAATGTAGCATATCAGCAACTGCCCATAGCTAGTAAGTTGTAGATGAGCTTAAGCTAATCGATTAAATAGGGTGGTTTAGATCCTAGTGTTTATAGCTATTGTGTTAGCTATAACGCTAAATATATTGTATCAACTGACTACTATGAAATACTGCCATCCAATAGCATGATTAAACTATACTGTTGAACCATATCGTCAAATAACTAAGTAGAAATCACCATTAACTCTATAATTAAACGCAGTCTTGCAATGGATATAAGGGTATTAAGTCCTATCATTGTCGCTATGATGTTACTCAGTGGCTGTGAAAAAACACCGCCTGATTATCGTCCACAACTTAACTTGCCTGTTTATACTCAAGGCGATGCTGATAATGGGGCTCTTATTTTTGAAGAAGCCTGTGGTCAATGCCATCAACTTACCCCTGGTCTTAATAAGAAAGGCCCACAATTAATGAATATCTATGGTGCCTCAGCTGCACAATTGACTGATTATGAGTACAGTAAAGGCTTAGCAGCATCCGGTTGGATATGGGATGCAAAAACTCTTGACCCTTATATTGCAGATGCTGAAAAAGTCGTCTCAGATTCAAAAATGTTAGCTGATCCTGTACCGGATGCTAGCGAACGTGCTGACATTATTGCCTATTTATCTACCCTTAGTGCACCTGTTCCAGCTCTTGATGCCGACGGCTTTCCAATAGCTGATGCTGCTGCACAAAAAGTCACTAATAGCGATAAAAAGATTAGGCCTTTACGTGACGAATCTATTGAGATACCAGCAGGTAATGATAATAAGCCAGCAGCAGATTTTCAATAGCAAACTTTCAATAGCAACTCTTGGCTACAGCGCCAGTCATCAATAACTAGCGCAACTATTGACTCCGCTCACTCAAAGGGTTCTTGACAAGCCACAAGTCACTAAGCTGGTATTGAACTATATCCTAGCTGGCGGGCCTATTCTTACTTAACTATTTAGTACTAGGCTTATGCTTGTCTTTAATCAATGCTTGTCTTTAATGAATGGTTGGCTGATTAGTTTTTATAGGGATTTTGCTTATCTCTCGGCACTACAACTGTAACTGCTTGAGGTAACGGTAGCATAGACTGGCGAACAGCAGCATAACAAAGCTATCAATACTGATGTTAGGACAGCTGCTAATACTGATAAGAGTCACAAAATCGCTTAACGCCAACTAGTAATACCCTACTTACACCATGATCAAACCATTGGTTTATCTATTATGACTAGCGTTCGCGATAAGTTACAATCACTTCATCTACCGATCAAAATGGTCTATCCTCTAAGTCTGATGCGTGCTTAGTCATATCTCTACTTTGCAGCTAATGTTTGGATATATTTTGAAACCCTTAACTCAAAACGATATCTTAAATCTATTCCTATTAAAAATTATCATTATTCACTGTTATAACCACTAGGATGACTTATGAGCTACGAACATATTGCCCGCCAGTCTTTAGGGTTTTTCCCCACACCTTTGATCGAGCTAAGTAAGTTAAGTGCTCGCTTGGACGGCCCTAAAATCTATATGAAGCGCGATGATAATACAGGACTGGCACTAGGGGGCAATAAAACTAGAAAGCTGGAATTTATTCTTGGTGAGGCGCTGGCTCAAGGTGCGGACACTATCATCACTGCTGGAGCTGCGCAGTCTAATCACTGTCGTCAGACGGCTGCAGCAGCGGCAAGCTTAGGGCTTGAGTGTCATCTAGTATTAGGCGGAGAAGAGCCTAAGCACCCACAAGGCAATCTGCTACTGGATAAAATATTTGGCTGTCATATCCATTGGTCAGGTAACCACCGCAAAGGGGAGGATATTCCTAACCTTGTGCAGCAATTAATACAGCAAGGCCGAAAACCGTACGTTGCTCCTTATGGTGGTTCAAACGAGCTAGGTGCCTTAGGGTTTGTAGAAGCCTTTAGAGAGTTAGAGGCACAATGTCAAAATATAGATTTATCATTTACTCACATTATCTTTGCTTCAAGTTCAGGTGGAACGCAAGCTGGCTTAATGCTGGGCAGTAAAATATTTAACTCAGCCTGTCAAATAGTGGGCATAAATATCGACAAAGGAGAAACCGACAAAGTACCTTTTGACCAGTATATCGTAGCTCTTGCTAACCGTACTGCCGAACTGATAGATGCCGATTATAAGTTCTCAGCTTCTGACTTAATACTGAACTCTGATTATGTCGGTGAAGGCTATGGGGTAGTAGGAGCAGTAGAAAATGAAGCCATCGCCATTACTGCCCAAACCGAAGGCATACTATTAGATCCAGTTTATACTGGTAGAGCTATGGGTGGCTTATTGGATATGATCCGTACAGGCAAGCTTAAAAAGAACGACAAAGTATTGTTTTGGCATACTGGCGGTGCTCCAGCGCTGTTTGCTTATAGTAATGATCTAGAGGTGTCTAAATAGCGTCAACGGCCTATATGTATGGGTGTTAATCCCCAATATAGTGCTCAAATGCTGCTTTTATCTCAATGAGTACTAATTGATAGTCGCTTATACCCATTGGTAGGGTTAAGCCTGTGAATAAGGTTATTCTTGCTTTCTTTGATCTATTTTTTGTTGATTGCGATTTTTAATTTCATTGATAGCCGCACTAAGTTGCTCATTAGTTTGATCTACTTCCAACTTCATGGCGCTATGCTGCTTATTAGTTTTTACTACAGCATTCGATGAGGGGACATCCATAGCAAGTAGACCTGCCTCATTTTTCAGCGCCAACAAATACTCGTCATCTACCACAACGTTAGCATCGACTGGTATAAGCTGCTTAGTTTCTAAGGGTTGCGTTTTATCATTAGGCTTTGCAGCAGTAGTGTTTTTCACAGTCTCAGCTGACTTCAACTGCAGCTCATTTTTCGCTTTAGTCGTAGAGAGTTTATTTGGCGTAGTTATCGGGGTGCTTTTTTCGGCAGCCGTTACAGATTCAGTTGGCTCACTATTTAAATCGAGTGCAACGTCAGGCTTATCAGAGTTAGAGGTATCCGTTTGAGTTTGGATTGCAGGATAGTCACTAGTTAGATCAATAGCCGTAGACGACTTCGAGGTATCATCTTTATTGGCTGTATTTTCACTAACATCATCCTTACCACTAAAGCTTATATATAAGATATAAAATATGCCTACATGTAGAAGTATGGCAAGCATTAGAGTAGGTAGCCATTTTTCACGAAAATTAATCATTGCAAAAACTCACCTCTTTCCTATTATAAAAGTCTCATTTTATAAAGGTCTCGTTAATCCATGTTTAATCAAATCTTGATCCTTACTTATTTGTATTACTGAGTATTAAGTTTATGATCGCCTTTGCTATCAAGCTATTATTTTTAGCGCTTTTAACTAAACTATAGTCAGTTCACAATAAAATAAATACAGCCCATATCCTGAAATAGCTTAGGCAGATTATTCTCCATCCACCCTTGGCGTAGAAACTTAGCTTGAGCCCATTTCTTTTCAATGGGGTTTAGATC